>NZ_BAAAKJ010000437.1:8973-10151 GCF_039527695.1 Kitasatospora putterlickiae | reverse complement strand
CGGCTCGGCGCCGCCGCCGCGCCCGTACGCGGGGCCACCGCCACCGTTGCCGCCGCCGTACGGGTTCCCGCCGCCGCCCGGGCGGCCCTCCTGCCACGTGTTCATGTGGGAGAGAATGCCCGACGCCGGGTCCGGTGACTCCCCCCGGGGCCCCCACCAGGGCCCTTGTAGCAGTTTTGATGCACGCGCCGGATCGTTCCGGGGCAAGGTGGCGACGGGGCGGACCCTCGCGCCCCCGTCTCACCATCCGTCTCACCTGGTGTTCGCCTGGCGGGACGAACCTTGACCGTCCGGAACGCTGCGTGTTTGCATGACAGCCATGGATCAGCGATGGACTCTCACGCGTCGGCGGCACGTCGACCTGCTGCGTGTGTCCTGTTCGCTCTGTTGTGGCTGACGCGCGCCCGTCGAACCCCACCACTCCTCCTCTCTCTTCTCGACGCTGCCCGCGCAGCGTGCTCACCGCCGCCCGCCGGTAGGCCGGTCCCCGGCCGCCCGGCCGGCGCCGCCCCTGCCCGGTGAGTGCCCCGTGCCGCTGGAGCGCCGTCCCGCTTCCTCCCCGAGGTGAACCCATGGCCACCGTCCTGTCCGTCTCCGGCTCCCCGTCCCCGACCTCCCGCACCACCCGCCTGCTGCGCCTGGTCGACGCGCGGCTGGAGGAGCGCGGCCACCGCGTCGTCCCCTTCGAGGTGCGCACCCTGCCCGCGCACGCGCTGCTCTCCGCCGACCTGTCGCACCCCGAGCTGGCGGCCGCCCTGGAACTGTTCGCGGAGGCCGACGGGGTGGTGATCGGCACCCCGGTCTACAAGGCCGCGTACTCGGGCCTGCTCAAGGCGCTGCTGGACGTGCTGCCGCAGTACGCGCTGCGCGACAAGGCCGTCCTGCCGCTCGCCACCGGCGGCTCCACCGCGCACGTGCTGGCGGTGGACTACGCGCTGCGGCCGGTGCTCAGCTCGATGGGGGCCGACCACATCACCCAGGGCTGGTTCGTGCTGGACCGCCACATCACCGTCCGGGAGGACGGCACCACCGTGGTCGAGCGCGAGACCGACGTGCTGCTGCGCCCCGTCGTGGACGCGTTCGCGTCCGCCCTGGAGCGCCGGGCCGCCCCGGCCCTGGCGTCCTGACGCCCGCCCGGCGCACCGCGCGCCGGACCTCCGCTCCACCCCAGGCCCCGC
>NZ_BAAAKJ010000437.1:0-8948 GCF_039527695.1 Kitasatospora putterlickiae | reverse complement strand
CGACCCTGACGGGGCCCCCGTCGTCCCCTAGGGGGAGGGGTCCGGCACCCCGTACAACTCCGGTTGGGCCGCTTCCTACCGTCGGATGACGAGGGGGTGGGGCCCCGACTCCTAACGTGGTTCACATCCCCGCCCGTCCGAGGCGGACCCGGTGCGATCGGGTCCGGGTCCCCGGTTCACCGGCAGGGTGAAGCTAACTCCCGGTCGAAAACTATCCCCTGCGCGATGTCGCCGGACGGGTGGAACGCACGAGGCTGGGGGGGCAACGGGTGGGCCCACTTCTTAGGAGACGACAGTGACGACGGCAGCAGCAGCCGTGTACGACCCCCAGCTTCCCGGCGGTGCCTCCGCCGTCGCCGCTTCGGCTCGTCAGGTGACCAAGTCCTACGGCTCCGGCGAGACCAGGGTCACCGCCCTGGACGCGGTCGACGTCGACATCCAGCGCGGCCGCTTCACCGCGATCATGGGCCCCTCGGGTTCCGGCAAGTCGACCCTGATGCACTGCCTGGCCGGTCTGGACACGGTGACCGACGGGCGGATCTGGATCGGTGACACCGAGATCACCGGCCTGAAGGACAAGCAGCTCACCAGGCTGCGCCGGGACAAGATCGGCTTCATCTTCCAGGCGTTCAACCTCCTGCCGACGCTGAACGCGCTGGAGAACATCACGCTCCCGATGGACATCGCCGGCCGCAAGCCGGACCAGGCCTGGCTGGACCGGGTGGTGGAGACGGTCGGCCTCTCGGGCCGGCTCAAGCACCGCCCGACGCAGCTCTCCGGCGGCCAGCAGCAGCGCGTCGCGGTGGCCCGGGCGCTGGCCGCCCGCCCCGAGATCATCTTCGGGGACGAGCCCACCGGCAACCTCGACTCCCGCTCCGGCGCCGAGGTGCTCTCCTTCCTGCGCCGCAGCGTCGACGAGCTGGGCCAGACCATCGTGATGGTCACCCACGACCCGGTCGCCGCCGGCTACGCGGACCGCGTGCTGTTCCTCGCCGACGGCGTGATCGTCGACGAGATGCACGCCCCGACGGCCGACTCCGTCCTCGAACGCATGCGCCGTTTCGACGGCAAGCGCACCAGCTGAACGGGCGGGGGCGGACAGGACCATGTTGCTCAAGACGTCACTGCGGAGCTTCTTCGCCCACAAGGGGCGGATGCTGCTCTCCCTGATCGCGGTCGTGCTGTCGGTCGCGTTCGTGTCCGGGACGCTGGTGTTCTCCAACACCGCGACCAGCACCTTCGACCGGCTCTTCGCCTCGACCTCCTCCGACCTCTCCGTCAAGCCCGCCAAGCCGGAGTTCGGCGAGGAGGACGACACCCGCGCGAAGACGCGCACGGTACCCGTCGACGCCGTCGGGAAGGTCGCGGCGCTCCCCGGGGTGAAGACGGCGATCGGCCAGATCTCCGTGGAGAGCACCACCCTGGTCAACCCGGGCACCAACAAGAAGGTCGGCCCGACCACCGGCGCCCCGACCATCGTCGCCAACTGGGCGGACACCCCGCGCAACCCGGTCGAGATCACCTCCGGCCACGTTCCGCAGGGCGCCGGCGAGGTCGTCCTCGACGCGGACACCGCCAAGAAGGCCAAGCTCGGCCTGGGCGACAGGCTGCGCGTGATCGCCGTCGACAACCACGACTTCACCATCGTGGGCATCGCCACCTTCAAGACCACCAACCCGGGTGCGGCGCTGGCCTTCCTGGACACCGCCACCGCGCAGAACGTCCTGTTCAGGCAGGCCGCCTTCACCTCGGTCGAGGCGTTCGGCGACGGCAGCCGCTCCGACGAGCAGCTCAAGTCCGACGCGCTGGCCGCGTTCGGGACCGGCTTCCAGGCGATGACGGCGGCGGAGCAGAAGGCGGAGAAGGCCAAGGACGCCGGCTCGTTCCTCGACTTCATGAAGTACGCGATGCTCGGCTTCGCCGGCATCTCGGTGCTGGTCGGCGGCTTCCTGATCATCAACACCTTCTCGATGCTGGTCGCCCAGCGCACCAGGGAGATCGGCCTGCTGCGCGCCGTCGGCGGCAGCCGCCGGCAGGTCAACCGCTCGGTGCTGGTGGAGGCGCTGCTGCTGGGCGTGTCCGGATCCACGCTCGGGGTCGCCGCGGGCCTCGGCCTCGCGGTCGGGCTGATCCAGCTGATGAACGCGGCCGGCATGCACCTCGACGCCTCCGACCTGCAGATCGGCGCGAGCGTGTTCGTCGCCGGGTACGCGGTGGGCATCGTGATCACCGTGTTCTCGGCCTGGATACCGGCCCGCCGGGCCAGCCGGATCGCGCCGATCGCCGCGCTGCGCGACCACGGCACCCCGGCCGAGCCCCGCTCCAACACCGTCCGGGCGATCATCGGCCTGGTGCTGACGGTGGGCGGCGCCGGCCTGCTGGGGCTGGCCGCCACCGCGGACAAGACGGCCACCGGCGGCCAGTACATCGGGCTGGGCGTGCTGTTCACCCTGGTCGGCTTCGTCGTCCTCGGCCCGCTGCTGGCCACCACCGTGGTGCGGGTGCTCGGCGCCCTGCTGCCGGCCGTGTTCGGCCCGTCCGGCAAGCTGGCCCAGCGCAACGCGATGCGCAACCCGCGTCGCACCGGCGCCACGGCCGCCGCGCTGATGATCGGACTGGCGTTGGTGATCGGCGCTTCGGTCTTCACCTCCACGGTGATCAAGTCCACCAACCAGCAGCTCGACCGCTCGGTGGGTGCCGACTACATCGTCACGGCGGGTCAGAACGGCGTGCCCGAGAAGATCGTCGACGCCGTGCGGAAGACCCCGGGCGTGGACCACATCACCGAGCAGAAGGAACTGTCCGCGCGCTTCACCACACCGGACGGCAAGGCCACCACGAGCCGCGTCGCCGCGGTCACCGGGCGGTTCACCGAGGACTTCGCGCTGCCCGTCAAGGCGGGTGCCGCCGACTCCCTCAATCAGGGCGCGCTGGCGGTCGGCGAGGACTACGCCAAGGACCACGGCCTCAAGGTCGGCGACACCATCAAGATCGAATACGGTGAGGGCCGCTTCCAGACGCTGCCGGTCGGCGTCATCATGACGAAGGGCAACCAGCTCTTCGACGGCGCCATCTTCGCCGCGCTGGACACCGTCGCCAAGGCGGTGCCGGCCGCCGACCAGCCGGTGACCACGGTGGCCTTCGGTACGGCGACCGCCGGGGCGGACGTCGCCAAGACGCTCACCGCCCTGGAGGGCGCGCTCACGGAGTACCCGCAGGCCTCGGTCCGCGACCAGGCCGGCTACAAGGAGCTCGTCCAGGAGCAGGTCAACTCCCTGCTCTACATGATCTACGGCCTGCTCTTCCTGGCGATCGTGGTCGCTGTGCTCGGTGTGATCAACACCCTGGCGCTCTCGGTGGTCGAGCGGACCCGTGAGATCGGCCTGCTGCGGGCGATCGGGCTCTCCCGTCGCCAGCTGCGCCGGATGATCCGCCTGGAGTCGGTGGTGATCGCCGTGTTCGGCGCCGTGCTGGGCACCGCGCTGGGCCTGGCCTGGGGCGTCACCGGCCAGCGGGTGCTGCGGAGCCAGGGACTGGAGGCGCTCGCCGTCCCGGTCACCACGATCGCCTTCACCTTGGCCGCCTCGGTGGTCATCGGCCTGCTGGCCGCCCTCATACCGGCCTTCCGGGCCGGTCGGATGAACGTCCTCGCGGCGATCGCGACGGACTGACCGGAGGCGACCCCCGGATCGGGGGATCGGGGGTCGCACCGGTGACAGGGGGAACGGGGGAACGGGGGAGCGGGGGAACGGGGGAGCGGGGGAAGAGGGGAGACAGGGGAGACAGGGGAACAGGGGAGGGTCAGGGTGCCGCGTGGCGTCCTGCCTCTCCCCATGCCCGCACGGGCCGGCCGGTCAGGGGCAGATGATGTCGCTCGCCCGCTCGACGTCGCCCGGCTCCGCCCCGCCTCCGCCGCCCGCCCCTCCGGCGTGCGGCTCCGCCGTCGAGCCGGACGGCGCCGCGCTCGGCACCGGCGGCAAGGGGGTGGCCGTCGCGGTCGGCCCGGCCGCCGGGTAGTCCGTGCCCGCGTACAGCTGGAGGACCATCCCCAGCCCCGGTACCGGCGTCAGCTCGGCCTGCGGCACCGCGCCCGCCAGCGTCCGCGCCGCGTCGGCCCAGCGCGGGTCGTAGCGGATCACCGTCCGCCCGGCCACCGTGCCCGCCGGGGCGTTGGACGGCGCTCCGGTGGTGGCGAACCCGGCCCGCCGCAGCTCGGAGTCGACCCGGGCGCCCAGCCCCGACACCCCCGCCGCGTTGAGCACCTGGACGTGCACCTGCTCCGGCGCGACGGTGGCCCCAGCCGAAGCCGAAGCCGAAGCCGAAGCCGAAGCCCCTGCCGCAGCCCCAGCCGAACCGCCCGCCCCCGCCGTCAGCGGCCGCCCCGCGCGGACGGCGCCGAACAGTTCCCCCGCCCGCTCCTCGTCCCACACCACCGTCGACCCCCACCCGGCGACCGGATGGTCCACCGACGCCAGCGGCACGGTCGCGAAGTCGGCCCGCCCGGCCGTCAGGTCCTTCATCCGGGTCGCCAGGGTGACCAGGTCGTCGGCCGAGAGGTCCTGGTCGGCCTTGACCGAGCCGAGCAGGCTGTCCGTGACCCGGGCCAGCCGGACCGGGTTGAGCAGGGTGCCACTGCTGGTCACCTCGTGCAGCAGTTGGGCGACGAACCTCTGCTGCCGGTGCATCCGCCCCAGGTCGGCGCTGCCGTCCAGGTGCCGGGCGCGCACGTACTTGAGCGCCCCCGCGCCGTCCAGGGTGCTGGTGCCGGCCGGCAGGTCCAGCCCCGAGTACTCGTCCTTGAGCGGCTTGGAGGTGCAGACCCGGACCCCGCCCACGGCGTCCACGGCGGCGACGAACCCGGCGAAGTTCACCTGGAGGTAGTGGTCGATCCGCAGCCCGGTGTTCTCCTCGACGGTCGCGACGACCAGCTGCGGCCCGCCCAGCCCGTACGCGGCGTTGATCTTCCCCTTGCCGGCCGGGACCTCCTTGCGGGTCGCCGGGTCCCGGTGGGCGGGGATGTCGACGTAGGAGTCGCGCGGAATGCTGATCACACTGGCCCGGGAGCCGTTCCCGGCCAGCTGGACGATCATCATCGTGTCGGTGCAGTGGCAGGACTCGCCCCCGGCGTGCAGGACGCTCTTCAGCGTCTTCTCCGGGATGCCCTCGCGCTCGTCGGTGCCGACCACCAGGAAGGTGGTGGAGCCGTCGTCGGCCGGCCGGGCCCGGTCATCGGTGAAGGCGTCGACCCGGTCTATCGACCCGATGCCGTGCAGCACCGCCCAGCCCCCGCAGGAGGTGGCGAGGACGGCGAAGGCGACGCCTGCGGCCAGCCGCTGGGGCCAGCGGCGCCGCCGTCCCGGCGAGGCGCCGGCCGGGCCTCCGGACGTGGCGGAGAGGGGGGAGACGGGCATCTCTCGGATGGTAAGGGCGCCCTCGGTCGGCCCGGGTGAGGGCGCGCCGGGCTCGGGTTGTACGGTGGGCCCCGATCGGTGAAACGTTCCTCCTGGTGCTCTCCGGCGAGGTGGGACGTCTCCTCGACGATCCTTCGCACACGGCCGCCTCCGGGCCGGGCACAGCGGCCCAGACCGGGACAAGACGGCACCCCGCCCACACCGGTACGGTTGGCCCCGATGAACACCAAGGCTGCTGAGGAGCTGCCGGCGGTCTCCGTGATCATGCCGGTGCTCAACGAGGAACGACACCTGCGTACGGCCGTCCGGCGCATCCTGGAACAGGACTACCCCGGGCCGATGGAGGTGGTGATCGCCCTCGGTCCGTCCACCGACCGCACCGCGCAGATCGCCGCCGAACTCGTGGCCGAGGACCCGAGGGTCCGGACCGTGGAGAACCCCACCGGCCGCACCCCGGCGGGGCTGAACGCCGCGATCCGCGGCTCCAGCCACCCGGTCGTGGTGCGGGTCGACGGCCACGGCCTGCTGACCCCGGGCTACATCGTCACGGCGGTCCGGCTGCTCCGCGAGATGGAGGCGGCCAACGTCGGTGGCATCATGCACGCCGAGGGCGAGACCGAGTGGGAGAACGCGGTCGCCGTCGCGATGACCTCCAAGATAGGCGTCGGCAACGCCGCCTTCCACACCGGCGGCCTGGCCGGCCCGGCGGACACCGTCTACCTCGGGGTGTTCCGGCGCGAGGTGCTGGAGCGGCTCGGCGGTTACAACGAGGAGTTCGTCCGCGCGCAGGACTGGGAGCTCAACTACCGCATCCGCCAGGACGGCGGCCTGGTCTGGTTCACCCCCCAACTGCGCGTCACCTACCGCCCCAGGCCCAGCGTCAAGGCGCTGGCCAAGCAGTACAAGGACTACGGCCGCTGGCGCCGGGTCGTCACCCGGTTCCACCGGGGCTCGGTCAACCTGCGCTACCTCGCGCCCCCGGCCGCCTTCCTCGGCGTCCTGCTCGGGCTGGTGCTCGGCGTGGCCGTCCATCCGGCCTTCCTGGCCGCCCCCGTCGCCTACCTGCTCGGCATACTGGGCGGCGCGCTGGTCGAGGGCCGCGGCCTGTCGTTGAAGGCGAAGGCGCTGCTCCCGGTGGCCTTCGCGACCATGCACCTCAGCTGGGGGTTCGGCTTCATCACCTCGCCGCGTTCGCTGGCCCGCAAGGTGATAGGCAGCAGTGCCGCGTCCGCCGCCGACGTGGTGGCCGAGCGCGGCTGACACCCGGCGGCCCTCCCGGCCGCCCTCCCGGGCTCCCCGGGCACCAACCGGCCAATCCCGCGGACCCGCTCTCCCGTTCCCTCGCCCGGCGCTATCGTCGGGCGCCATGGGGACAGTTGAGGGCGGGTCCGCCGCCGTTTCCGCGGGCGCCGGAGCCAGGGTCGAGCCGACCGCCGACGTCGACGGGCGCGCGGTGCTCGGCGCCGGGACGACCGTCTGGCACCTCGCCCAGGTCCGTGAGGACGCGGTGATCGGCGCGGAATGCGTCATCGGCCGCGGCGCCTACGTCGGCCCGGGCGTACGCATCGGCGACCGGGTCAAGCTGCAGAACCACGCGCTGGTCTACGAGCCCGCGGTGCTGGAGGACGGCGTCTTCGTCGGTCCGGCCGCGGTGCTCACCAACGACCTCTACCCCCGCTCGGTGGACGTCGACGGCCGGCTCAAGCGCGGAGACGACTGGCACGCCCGGGGGGTGACGCTCCGCCAGGGGTGCTCGATCGGCGGCCGCGCGGTGCTGGTCGCCGGAGTGACGGTGGGCCGCTGGGCCCTGGTCGCGGCCGGCGCGGTGGTGCACCGGGACGTCCCGGACTTCGCCCTGGTGGCCGGCGTCCCGGCCCGCCGGATCAAGTGGGTCGGCCGGGCCGGCGAGCCGCTGGAGCCGGCCGGCGAGGACCGCTGGCGCTGCCCGCGCACCGGTGAGGAGTACCGCGAGGCGGACGGCATGCTAGGGCTTGTCTGACGATTCCCGCCGCGCGCACGACGCCGGGCATCCCGCCTGGACGCACCGCCGAATCGTCCAAGTACGTCCAGTACGAGGACGTTCCGGCGGCACGCCCAGCCGGGCGCCCGACGCCGCGCGCTGATGCGACGCGAATGGTCAGACAAGCCCTAGCCCCGGCCGCGCCCTGAACGCTACTTCGCGCAGATGTCGGCGTCGTCGGCCTGGACCCGCTGGAGGTCCTTGGGCGCCTCGGTCACCGGCGCGCTCGGGGTGGCCGCGGCGGCCGCCGGCGCGTCCTTGCCGAGCACCAGCACCAGCCCGTCCTTGGCGCCCAGCTTCGGGTCCGCCTTGACCGCGTCGGCGGGCAGGCCCAGCGCCGTGGCCAGCGCCGCCGCCTCGGCGGCCTTCGCGGCCGGGTGGGCGATGGTGGTGGCCGCCGCGACCGGCGCGTTGGAGCCGGTCACGGCCCGGGTGTAGCCCTGCGCATGGAGCCGGTCGACGGTCTGCTGCGCCTGCCCGGGCGTCCCGCTGCCGTTGCGCACCGCCACCCGCAGCTCCTTCGCGTCCGCCGCCGGGGGAGCCGCCGGGGCCGTCGTGGCGGGGGCGGCCGGGCCGGTCGGGGCGGCCGACGCGGCCGGAGCCGAGGGGGCGGAAGGGGTCTGCGGAGCGGTGGTCGCCGTCTCGGTCAGCGACCGGTCGTTCCCGACCATCGAGAACAGCTGCCCGGCGTCCGGCTGCTTGAGCACCAGCCGGTTCTCGTCCGCCGGGTCGTCCAGCACCGGCACGGTGGCGAAGGTGATGTTCTTGGTGTCGACCTTGCTGACGTCCAGCGCGAGGCTCGTCAGCTTGTCGACGCTGCCGATCCCGGAGTCGACGGTGAGCGCCTTGGTGGCGGCGTCCGCGAGCTTCCACAGCTTGGCCGGGTCGGTCAGGGTGTCGTTGCTCTTGGCCGAGCGGATCATCGAGCTGATGAACTGCTGCTGCAGCGGGATCCGGGAGAGGTCGCCGCCCTGCCCGACGGCGTGCCGGGTACGAACGAAGGCGAGCGCCTCGTCGCCCTGGACGACGTGCCGGCCCTTGCTCATCTTCAGGTGCGAGTCCGGGTCGTTGATGTCCTTGGCCACGCACACCTCGACGCCGCCGACGGCGGTGGAGAGCGTTTTCACGGCGTCGAAGTTGACCATCATGAAGTGGTCGATCCGGATCCCGGTCATCTTCTCGACCGTCTTCCAGGTGCAGCTCGGGTCGCGGCCCTCCTGGCCGAGGCTGTTGTTGAACATCGTGCGCGCCGTGCCGGGGATGGTCTTCCCGTCCGGGGCCTGGCAGTCCGGGACCGGCACCATGAGGTCGCGCGGGATGCTGAGCACCGTGGCGTTGCTGCGGTCCTTGGCGACGTGGAACAGCATGGTGGTGTCGGCGTGCCCGGCACTGCCCTCGTCGCCGTACGCGCGGCCCAGGCCCTCCCGGCTGTCGGTGCCGATCACCAGGATGTTCATGGCGTCGCCGACCGGCTTGGGCCGCTCCGCCTCGTTGCCCAGCTGTACTTTGACGGTGGT
>NZ_BAAAKJ010000436.1:13174-19014 GCF_039527695.1 Kitasatospora putterlickiae | reverse complement strand
GCGCAGCCGGCGGCGCGGCCGGACCGGTTGACGTCCTCGTCCGCGCCGTCGGCCTCCCGGGCCGTCCTCTCCTCCTCGGCCTCCTCGGCCGCCTCGACCAGGGCCCGGGCGCGCTCCCTGGCCCGCTCCCGGGCCGCCACCGGGTCGGCGGTGGCGGTCCAGGCGACGCAGTACATCAGCAGCCGGCAGACGAAGTTGATCCAGAGCAGCAGCGCCACCGGCACGCCGAAGGCGCCGTAGAGGCTCCGCCCGGCGACCGAGCCGAGGTACGAGGAGAGCAGGATCTTCAGCAGCTCGAAGCCGACCGCGCCGATCAGCGCGCCCTGCAGCACGTCCCGCCGGCGCTGGTGGCCGATCCGCGGGAACGGCGCCAGCAGGTAGGCGAAGAGCAGCATGTCCGAGCCCACCGCGATCAGCAGGCCGGCCGCGCTGAGCAGGTAGCCGGCGGAGCCCAGACCGGCCCAGTCGGCGATCCGGCCCGCCAGCGTGGTGCCGGCGGCCGAGGCGCCGAGCGAGACCAGCGAGACCGCGCCCAGGCCGCCGAGCACCACGAAGTCCCAGGCCTTGCGCAGCAGCGGGTTGCCCTCCTCGTCGGGCAGCTGCCACAGGTCCCGGATCGAGGTCCGCATGGTGTCCACCCAGCCGAGGCCGGAGAGCACCAGCAGCACCCCGCTGACCAGACCGACCGCGCCGGCGTTGGCGACCAGCGAGGGCAGGTTCAGCGCGTCCGAGATGCCGGGCAGCTGGTCGGAGACGCGCTGCTGGATGTCCTCCACCCGGCTGTCGCTGAGGGTCGCGACGGCGATCGCCAGCGCGACCGTCAGCAGCGGGAAGAGCGCGAGGAAGCCGAAGAAGGTGACCGCGCCGGCCAGCCGGTTGCCGCGCAGCGCGGTGAAGTGCTGGTAGGCGCGGTACGGGCGGCTGCGCAGCACCCGCGCGACGAGCGGGCCGATCACCGGAAGGCGGGTCAGGAAGTCCACCGTCCGGTTATACCCGCGCTTCCCCCGAACGGACGTCAGGCTCGGCCGCTCCGGTTCGCCCGGCCGGGCCCGTCCAGCCGGCCCGGCGGGTTCAGCGGCGGACCATCCGGCGGGCCCGGGCCAGCGCCCGGACCGCCTGGTAGGCGGTGTAGCGGCCGTGGCCGAGCAGTTCGGTGCGCAGCCCGGCCATCCCGCCGGGCGGCCGGTAGCCGGCCGGGCGGAGCCGGGCGCAGTGCCCGGCGGCGCGGCGGAAGAACTCCCGGCGGTCGCCGGGCGGCACCCGGCCCGGCCGGGAGACCACGGTGTTCAGGTGGTGCAGCATCCGGCCGTAGACCACCGGGCGCCAGCGCTCCAGGTCGGGGCGGCCGTCCAGGAAGGCGAAGACCAGGTCGTACTGGCCGAAGACGTCGAAGTGCTTGCGGCTGGCGGTGGCCAGGATGTTGCCGCCCTCCTGGCGCTGGCGGTAGTGGACGCCGACCCGGTCGAGCAGCGTGATGCTCCGGGCGGAGAGCAGCGCCGGGTACGTCCAGGGGGTGTCCTCGTAGTAGCCCGCCGGGAAGGTCAGGCCCTGCGCGGTGACGAAGTCGCGGCGGTAGGCCTTGTTCCAGACCACCTGGAGCAGTTCCAGCAGGTCGGGGCGGTCGGCGAGGTCGAAGACCTCCCGGGAGGGGGCGTCGAACACCTTGGCCGAGGCGGCCCGGACGACCCGGCCGTCGGCGTAGGTGCGGGCGTAGTCGTAGACCAGGACGTCCGGGTCGCCGCCGGCCGTGAGCCGGTCGTCCACCGCCTTGAGCAGACCGGGGGTCAGGGTGTCGTCGCTGTCCAGGAAGAGCACGTAGTCGCCGGTGGCGACCTCCAGGCCGGCGTTGCGGGCCCGGCCGAGGCCGACGTTCTCCGGCAGGTGCAGCACCCGCACCCGGGGGTCGCGGCCGGCCGCCTCGTCGAGCAGGGCGCCGCAGCCGTCCGGGGAGCGGTCGTCCACCGCGATCAGCTCGAAGTCCGGGCCGTCCTGGCCGAGCACGGAGGCGAGGCACTCGGGGAGGTACTCCTCGACCCGGTAGACCGGGACGATCACACTGAAGCGGGGCATGGCCCCAGGGTAGTGGGGGTGCCGGACCGCGCCCCCGGGGGGCCTTGGACCGGACGGTAGGATCGACGGGCACGTACGCACCGATCAAAGTGCGGTCAGACCCCGAACCGGGCTGCCACGCTCCTCCAGAGAAAGGCCTGCGTAGCCGATGGCTCCCCGCCTCTCCATCGTCGTCCCGATCTACAACGTCGAGCGCTACCTAGAGGAGTGCCTCGACTCGATCGCCGCCCAGACCTTCACGGACTTCGAGTGCGTCATGGTCGACGACGGTTCGAAGGACAACAGTGCCGCCCTCGCCGAGGCGTACGCCGCCAAGGACTCCCGATTCCGGCTGGTCCGCCAGGTCAACAAGGGCCTCGGCGCGGCCCGCAACACCGGCATCCGGCACATCGACCCGGACGCCGAGTTCCTCTGCTTCGTCGACAGCGACGACTCGATGCCGCCCAGCGCGTACGAGCTGATGATCAACACGCTGGACGAGACGGGCTCGGACTTCGCCACCGGCAACGTGCTGCGCTTCCGGGCGATCGGCTACTACCAGTCCGGCGGCCACAGCCGCCCGTTCGCCAAGACGGTGCTCAAGACGCACATCACCGAGATCCCGTCGCTGGTCACCGACCGCACCGCGTGGAACAAGGTGTACCGCCGCTCCTTCTTCGACGCGGCCGACATCCTCTACCCCGAGGGCATCCTGTACGAGGACGCCCCGGTCAGCGTGCCGCACCACTACCTCGCCAAGAGCGTCGACGTGCTCTCCGAGCCGATCTACCACTGGCGCGAGCGCGAGGTCGGCGAGATGTCGATCACCCAGATGCGCACCAACCCGAAGGGCCTGATCGACCGCGTCACCTCGGTCGAGCTGGTCCGCGGCTGGCTGAAGAAGCAGACCGAGCCGCGCTTCGCCGAGTACCTGAGGTCCTACGACGAGAACACCCTCGTCGAGGAGATCCCGATGTTCTTCTGGTCCGTCGTGGACGGCGACAAGGAGTACCGGGACGCCTACATCCGCTGCGTCAGCCGGCTGCTGCGCGCGATCGGCCCGGAGCAGGTCAAGAAGCTGCGCGCGCCGCTGCGCCTGAAGTACCACCTGACCCTGCAGGGCCGGATCGACGAGTTCGTCGAGCAGATCAAGTACGAGGGCGAGAGCAACGGCGGCGTCATCGCCAAGGGCCTGCTGCGCCCGTACGCCGAGTACCCGTTCCTGCGCGGCGGCCGCAAGAGCGTGCCGCCGGGCCTGCTCAGCCTGCGCAACTCCACCGTCATCCGCAGCCGGCTCTACGACGCGCACTGGGAGGGCGGCCGGCTGCGGATGACCGGCCACGCGTACCCGGAGCAGCTGGGCGCGGCCAACAAGCACGACATGGTCCGCACGCTGGTGCTGCGCGAGGCCAAGGGCCGCCGGGTCATCGCGGTGCCGATGAAGACCCTGTACAGCCCCGAGGCCACCGCCACCAACCACCACGACCTCTACAACTGCGACTGGGCCGGCTTCACGGTCGCCCTCGACCCGGAGAAGCTCAAGCACCGCGGCCAGTGGAAGGACGGCAACTGGCGCGTCCTGGTCGCCGGCGCCGGCAAGGGCGGCGTCTACAAGGGCCGGATCTGGGCCGGCTGGGCGGACACCGCCCTCTACCAGCCCTCGCACTGGGTCGAGCCGGACGTGCGGATCGTGCCGTTCGTCCGCGACGGCAGCGTCTACCTGCGGGTGGAGAACGTGCGGGTGCGGGTGACCGGGATCGCCGCGCAGGGCGACACCGTCGAGGTGTCCGGCGCGGCCCGCTCCGACGTCCGGCTGGGCGGCGCGAAGCTGCGGCTCACCCACGTCGAGTCCGAGCGCGAGCTGTTCTTCCCGGTGTCCGCAGGCACCCAGGCCGGCGGCCTGCAGCCGTTCCGCGCCTCCCTCGCGATCCCCGAGCTGACCGGGGTCCGCGAGAGCTGGGCCGAGCTGGACCCGATCGCCGAGGAGCGCGCCCGCGACCGCTGGGACACCAGCCTGGTGCTGACCGACGGCACCGTCGTGCCGCTCGCCTGGGACGACCGCAACGCGCCGGAGCAGCTCAACCTGGTGCTCAACGCGGACGCCGAGCCCGAGCAGCGGCGCGCGCTCTACAGCAAGCCCTCCCCCGGCGGCTACCTGCAGTTCCTGGACCAGCTGCTGCAGCCGATAGTGCACGAGGTCACCGCGCGCGGCGCGGACGGCTTCCTCCTCAGCGGCACCTTCCCGCTGCCCGGCACCCACCGCTGGGAGCTGGTGGTCCGTCACCACTGGGGCGAGGAGCAGCACGTCTACCCGGTGGAGATCGCGGACGGCCGCTTCCGCGCCGCGCTGCCCGCCGTGCCGACCGCGTCCTTCGCGGGCAACGTGCCGCTGGCCCAGGGCGGTTGGAACGTCTCGTTCCGCCCGGTCGGCGCCAGCTTCCACCCGGACATGGCCTCCTACGCGCTGATCGCGCCCGAGTGCTGGGGCTCGCTGCCGCTGGAGGTGGAGGCCCGCGGCAAGCGGATCGTGCTGGAGCGCCGCCACCACGACGGCCTGCAGATGGAGTCGGAGAACATACTGCTTCCGGAGGAGCGCAGCGGCTGGCGCCAGCGCCGGCTGCGGACGGTCGACTACCCCGCCTCCCGCCGGCTCCCGCCGCGCGACACGGTGCTCTACAACGTCGCGCTCGGCGGCCTCTACGCGGACTCGCCGCGGGCGATCCACGAGGAGCTGGTGCGCCGCGGCCTGCCGCTGGAGCACCTGTGGGGCACCGACGACCTGCAGGCCGACCTGCCGCAGTCGGCGGGCGCCGTCCGGCTCTTCAGCCCGGAGTGGTTCGAGGCGCTGGCCACCGCGAAGTACATCGTCACCAGCGCGCACCTGCCGGACTTCTTCGTCCGCCGGCCCGGCCAGATCGTCCTGCAGACCTGGCACGGCTCGCCGCTCAAGCAGATCGGCCACGACTTCGAGAAGGTCTGGTTCACCGACGCGCACTACCTGAAGGGCCTCGCCAAGGAGGTTCCGAACTGGAGCATCCTGCTGGCCGGCAGCACCTGGGCGGCCCCGGTGCTGCGCCGCGCCTTCGACTTCAAGGGCGAGATCCTGGAGAGCGGCCTGCCGCGCAACGACGTGTTCTTCTCCCCGGAGAAGGAGAAGACCGCCGAGCGGGTGCGCGAGCGGCTGGGCCTGCCCGAGGGCAAGAAGGTCGTGCTGTACGCGCCGACCTGGCGCGAGGACCGGCGCCGCCACTACGGCGGCTACCAGCTGCACCTGCAGCTGGACCTGGTGGCGGCGAAGGCCGCGCTGGCCGACGACCAGGTGCTGCTGGTCCGCCGGCACTCCAACGTCCGCGAGCAGATCGCCGAGGCCGGCAACGGCTACGTCTGGGACGTCAGCAGCTACCCGGACATGGCCGAGCTGCTGCTGGTCGCCGACGTGCTGGTGACCGACTACGCGGCGTCGACCTTCGACTTCGCGGCGACCGGCAAGCCGATCCTGTTCTTCACCTACGACCTGGCGCACTACCGCGACAACCTGCGCGGCTTCTCGCTGGACTTCGAGGCGGACGCGCCCGGCCCGCTGCTGGCCACCTCCGAGGAACTGGTCACGGCGCTCGGCCGGGTGGACGAGGTCGCCGCCGAGTACGCCGGGAAGTACGCGGACTTCCGCGCGAAGTACTGCGACCTGGACGACGGCCACGCCGCCGCCCGGGCCGTGGACGCCATGCTGAGCCGCGAGGCCTGACCGGCCGCCCCGCCGCTACCGGAGGGGCCCGACGCGAACACCGCGC
>NZ_BAAAKJ010000436.1:7516-13147 GCF_039527695.1 Kitasatospora putterlickiae | reverse complement strand
TTTTCCGGCGACCTTTCCGGCAACGGCCTCGCGCGACATTCCGGAACTTCGAACTGGCGTTTCCGGGGAGAACTTTTCAGCTAATGACAACGCCATTCCCAAATTGACCTCGGATGACTTTCCGGGTGAGATGGAAATTCTCGCCGAGAAAGGTCCGTGGAAATGGCTGTCCTCACCCGGTTCGTCCTCCCGCACGCCGCGCCCCGCTTCGGCGACCCCCGCTTCGGCGCCCCGCTGCCGGGCGAGGAGGAGAACGCCGCCTTCGGACTGCTGCGCGCCCGCTGGCACGGCCGCGGCCTCGAACTCACCGGCTTCGCCCGGCCCGACGACCGGCCCACCGCCCACCCCGGCTCGGCCTGGACCTGGCTCACCCTGCGCCGCGGCGACCACGACGAGCCCTTCCACGTCCCCACTCGGCCCCGCCGGTTCCCGGAGATCACCGACGACAGCGCCCAGCCCGAGCACAACCACGACTGGGCCGGCTTCACCGCCCTCGTCGAACCCCGCCGGCTGCGCGGCCCCGACGGCTGGCTGCTCGGCGACTGGCACGTCGAGACCACCCTGTTCACCCTCGCCCGTCCCACCCGGCTGCGCCGCCAGTACGGCGGCCTCGCCCCGCACTGGTGCGGCTCCGGCGAGTACCCGCCCGCCCGCTGGGTGGACCACGACGTCCGCCTCCAGCCGCACTTCGCCGACGGCCGGCTCGCCCTGCGCCTCGAACGCCCCGCCGTCCGCCTCGACCGGGCCGTGCCCGCCCCCGACGGGATCGCCCTGCACCTCACCAGCGCCGATCCCGGACAGGCCCGCACCGTCCTGCGGCTGCGCCACCGCGAGAGCGGCGCCGTCCGCACCGAACCCGCCGTCCGCACCGGACGGACCCTCACCGCGCACCTGCCGTACGCGCTGTTCACCGCCGACGGGCGCGGCACCGGCGACCTGGAGCACTGGGACGTCGAGCTGGTCGACCCGGACGGCGCCGTCGACCGCCTCGTCCTGGACGAACGCTCCGGGCCGGTGGCCGGCCAGCACCCGCTGCCCGGCGCCGAGGACCGGGTGCTGCACCTCAAGCACCTCGCCGACGGCCGGCTCCAGCTGTGCGTGCGGCCCGCCGCCGGCTGGGTCGAGCGGTTCACCGTCCAGGCCGGCGGCTTCGAACTCACCGGCCGCTGCCCCGCGCCCGGCCCGCTCGAACTCGTGCTGCGGCACAGCGTCAGCGGCACCGAGGTCCGTCACCCGGTCGAACCCGGCCCCGACGCGCGCTTCACCATCCGGCTGCCCGTCACCCGCACCGGCTCCGACGGCACCGCCCTGCCGCTGCGCAAGGGTCTGTGGGAGGCCGCGCTGCACCCCGTCGGCGGGACCGGCCCGGCCCGCCCGCTGACCGCCTCGGCCGCCGTCCTGGCCGCGCTGCCCGCCGCCACCCAGACCGGCGGCAAGCGGATCGTGCTGGAGCGCCGCTGGCGCGACACCCTGCTGCTGGACTCCACGCCGGTCCTCAGCGCCACCGAGCGCAGCGCCTGGACCCAGGCCCGTCAGCGCACCGCCGGCTACCCCGCCGCCCGCCGCGAGCCGCTGCGCGAGGCCGTGCTGTACGACGTCTTCGGCGGCCGCGGCTACGCCGACTCACCGCGCGCCGTGCACGCCGAACTCGCCCGCCGCGGCACGCCGCTGGAACACCTGTGGGTGGTCGACGACGCGCAGGCCGAGCTGCCCGCCGGGGTCCGCGCCGTCCGGGTCTGGAGCCCGGAGTGGTACCGGGCGCTGGCCACCAGCCGCTACCTCGTCGGCAACACCCACTTCCCGGACTTCCTGCGGCGCCGCACCGGCCAGGTCGTCGTCCAGACCTGGCACGGCGCCCTGCTCAAGCGGATCGCCCACGACGTCGACAACCCCTGGCTGGCCGACCACGGCTACCTCGCCGCGCTCGACCGGGAGACCCCGCACTGGAGCCTGCTGCTGTCCCCCAGCCCGTTCGCCACCCCGATCCTGCGCCGGGCGTTCCGCTACCGGGGGGAGATCCTGGAGTCCGGCTACCCCCGCAACGACGTGCTGGCCCGCCCCGACCAGCGGCGGGCGGCCGCCGTCCGCCACCGGCTCGGCATCCCCGAGGGCCGCCGGGTGGTGCTCTACGCGCCGACCTGGCGGGAGGACCGGCCGCGCCCGGACGGCGACGGCTTCCGGTTCGACCTGCGGCTCGACCTCGACCGGGCCCGGCGGGCGCTCGGCGACGACCACGTCCTGCTGCTGCGGCCGCACGCGCACGTCCGCGAGCCGCTGGCGGGCACCGGGGACGGTTTCGCCGTCGACTGCGCCGACTACCCGGACGTGCAGGAACTGCTGCTGGTCGCCGACGTCCTGGTGACCGACTACTCGTCGATCCTGTTCGACTTCGCCATCACCGGCCGTCCGGTGCTGTTCTTCACCTACGACCTGGCGCACTACCGGGACAGCCTGCGCGGCTTCGCCTTCGACTTCGAGGCGCAGGCCCCCGGCCCGCTGCTGGAGGACTCGGCGGCGCTGGTCGCGGCGCTGCGCGAACTCGCCGACGGCGGGGGCGCCGTGCCCGCCGGGTACGCCGAGCGCTACCGGCGCTTCCAGGAGGTGCACTGCGCGCTCGACGACGGCGCCGCCGCCCGCCGGGTGGTCGACCGGATGCTGGAGCTCGGCGGCCCCGCCGGGCCCGCCGGTCAGCCGAAGCCGTAGGTGCGCCAGGGGCGCCAGACCTCGTCCGCGTCGAACCGGGAGAGGCCGAACCCGGGCACCGGGAAGGCCGCGTGGAAGGACCGGGCCTGCTCGTAGGCCTGGTCCAGCACGTCGTCCGCGAGCCCGTGCGCCACCGTCACGTGCGGGTGGTAGGGGAAGGCCAGCTCCCGGGCCAGCGGGCCGGAGCGGATGTCCGCCTCCAGCAGCCGGCACTCCCGCTCGCCCTCCTCGACCCGGACGAACACCACCGGGGAGACCGGGCGGAAGCTGCCGCTGCCGCGCAGCACCATCCGGAACGGCCGGTGCGCGGCGGCCACCGCCGCCAGGTGCTCCTCGATCTTCGGCAGCAGCTCGGCCGGCACCTCGGTGGGCGGCAGCAGCGTGACGTGCGTGGGTATCGACCGGGCCAGCGGATCGCCGTGCCCGGCCCGCGCGTCCTGGACCGCCGCGCCGTACGGATCCGGGACGCTGACGGACACGCCGATGGTGAGGGCCTCCGGGAGGCCCTCACCACCGGGCAGGCTCGTCAGCGGAGTCACCGCTTGGCGGCCGGGAGGAAGCCGATCCGGTCGTACACCGTGGCCAGCGTCTCGGACGCCACCTCGCGGGCCTTCCCGGCGCCCAGCGCGAGGACGCGGTCCAGCTCGGCCGGGTCGTCCAGGAAGCTCCTGGTGCGCTCCTGGAACGGCGTCACCCACTCGCTGAACAGATCGGCCAGCTCGGTCTTCAGGGCCCCGTACATCTTGCCCTCGAAGTGCGCGACCAGCTGCTCGATCGACTGCCCGCTCAGGGCGGAGTGGATCCGCAGCAGGTTGGAGACGCCGGCCTTCTCCTGCTCGTCGTAGGAGACCACGGTGCCGGTGTCGGTGACGGCGCTCTTGAACTTCTTGGCGCTGGCCTTCGGCTCGTCGAGCAGGCTGACCAGGCCCTTGGCGGAGGACGCCGACTTGCTCATCTTGATGGCCGGGTCCTGGAGGTCCTGGATCTTGGCCGTCTCCTTGAGGATGTACGGCTTCGGGACCGTGAAGGTCGGGCTGTAGCGGGTGTTGAAGCGCTCCGCGAGGTCCCGGGTGAGCTCCACGTGCTGGCGCTGGTCCTCGCCGACCGGGACGGCGTCCGCCTGGTACAGCAGGATGTCGGCGACCTGGAGGATCGGGTAGGTGAACAGGCCCACCGAGGTGCCGGCGGCGCCCTGCTTGGCCGACTTGTCCTTGAACTGCGTCATCCGGGAGGCCTCGCCGAAGCCGGTGAGGCAGTTCATCACCCAGCCGAGCTGCGCGTGCTCGGGCACGTGCGACTGGACGAACAGGGTGCAGTGCTCCGGCTCCAGGCCGGCGCCGAGCAGCTGGGCGGCGGAGATCCGGGTGTTCTGGCGCAGCGTCGCCGGATCCTGCTCGACGGTGATCGCGTGCAGGTCGACGACCATGTAGAAGGCGTCGTTCTCCTTCTGCAGATCGACCCACTGGCGCACCGCGCCCAGGTAGTTGCCGAGGTGGAACGAGCCCGAGGTGGGCTGGATCCCGGAGAGCACCCGGGGACGGTCCTTGACCGGACCAGTGACCGCTGCGTTGACCATGCGGGCCA
Source organism: Kitasatospora putterlickiae (assembly GCF_039527695.1). Lineage (NCBI taxonomy): Bacteria > Bacillati > Actinomycetota > Actinomycetes > Kitasatosporales > Streptomycetaceae > Kitasatospora > Kitasatospora putterlickiae. The sequence goes on along the minus strand of NZ_BAAAKJ010000436.1, from coordinate 8,860 downwards.
TTGTTCCAGTTCCACCGACCGGTCAGGAAACCTCCGGCCCCGGCGGTTCCGCCAGTGTGACCGCACTCACCCCGACCCGGGCGATCCGCCGGCCCTCCAGCTTGGCCACCGTCAGCAGCACCTCCTCGCCCGGGCCGGCCGGGATCCGCACCAGGTCGCCGTCGGCGGGCAGCCGGCCGAGCGCGGCGACCAGGCAGCCGGCCACCGTCTCGTAGGGGCCCTCGGGGAGGGTGACGCCGGTCTCCTCGGCGAAGTCGGCCAGGTTGGTCAGGCCGTCGAGTTCCACGCCGCCGCCGGCCAGCCGCCGGGTGGGGGCGGGCTCGGGAGTGTCGTACTCGTCACGGATCTCGCCGACCACCTCCTCGACGAGGTCCTCCAGGGTGACGATGCCGGCGGTGCCGCCGTACTCGTCGACCACGATCGCCAGGTGGTGGCCCTCGCGGCGCATCTCGCCCATCGCCTCCAGCACCCGCTTGGTGCCGGGCAGCAGTTTGACCGGGCGGGCCAGGTCGCGGGCCTTGGCGGCCCCTTCGCCGCGCGCCCCGTAGAGGTCGCGGACGTGCACGAAGCCGGCCACCGCGTCGTAGCTGCCCTCGATCACCGGGTAGCGGGAGTGCGGCGAGGAGTCCGCCTGGACGCGGACCTCGGCGAGCGGGCGCTCGGCGTCCAGGAAGGTCACCTCGGTGCGCGGGACCATCACCTCGCGCAACTGACGCTCCCCGGCGGCGAACACGTCGGCGATCAACGTCCTTTCGTCGCTGCCGAGTTCGGTGCTGGCGGCGACCAGGCCGCGGAGCTCCTCGGAGCTCATCGAACCGCGCCCGGCGGCGGGGTCGCCGCCGAGCAGCCGGACCATCAGATCGGTGGAGCGGCCGAGCAGCCAGATCGCCGGGCGCAGCACCACCGACATCACGTCGACCACCGGCGCGGCCAGCACCGCGATGGAGTCGGCCCGCTGGAGGCCGATCCGCTTGGGGGTGAGCTCGCCGAGCACCAGCGAGGCGTAGCTGATCACCAGGGTGAGGCCGACCAGCGCGGTGGCGTCGGCGACGCCCTCGGAGAGCCCGGCCCGGACGAACAGCGGGGCGACCTTGCCGGCCAGCGTGTCGGCGCCGAAGGCGGCGGAGAGGAAGCCCATGCAGGTGACGCCGACCTGGACGGCCGCCAGGAAGCGGTTGGGGTCGGCCGCGAGGTGCGCGGCCCGGGCGGCCCGCCGGGTGCCGCGCGCCTCCAGCGCCCTGATCTGGCCCTCGCGCAGGGAGATCAGCGAGATCTCGGCGACGTTGAACAGCCCGCCCAGGACGATGAAGACGAGGACGAGCGCGGCGTCCTGGAGGGTTTCGT
>NZ_BAAAKJ010000436.1:0-7470 GCF_039527695.1 Kitasatospora putterlickiae | reverse complement strand
GCGAACGGGAAGACGACGAAGCTCGCGACGTGCACGCCGCGCCGCTGCCACCAAGGTCGGCGGGGCGCCGGGAACGCGGAGGCTCAGATGAGGCCGAGCTCCTGGACCGCGTCGCGCTCCTCGGTCAGCTCCTTGACCGAGGCGTCGATGCGGCCGCGCGAGAAGTCGGAGATCTCCAGGCCCTGGACGATCTCGAACGAGCCGTCCTTGGTGGTGACCGGGAAGGAGGAGATCAGGCCGGCCGGGACGCCGTAGGAGCCGTCGGAGACGACGCCCATGGAGGTCCAGTCGCCCTCGGCGGTGCCGTTGACCCAGGTGTGCACGTGGTCGATGGCGGCGTTGGCGGCCGAGGCGGCCGAGGAGGCGCCGCGGGCGTCGATGATGGCGGCGCCGCGCTTGGCGACGGTCGGGATGAAGTCGTTCTCCAGCCAGGCCTGGTCGCTGCCGACGGCCTCGAAGGCCGGCTTGCCGGCGACCTCGGCCTGGAAGATGTCCGGGTACTGGGTGGCGGAGTGGTTGCCCCAGATGGTGACGCGCTTGATGTCGGAGACCAGGGCGCCGGTCTTGGCGGAGAGCTGGCCGAGGGCGCGGTTGTGGTCCAGGCGGGTCATCGCGGTGAAGCGCTCGGCCGGCACGTCCGGGGCGTTGCGCTGGGCGATCAGGGCGTTGGTGTTGGCCGGGTTGCCGACGACCAGGACCTTGATGTCGTCCGCGGCGTGGCCGTTGATGGCCTTGCCCTGCGGGCCGAAGATGCCGCCGTTGGCCTGCAGCAGGTCGCCGCGCTCCATGCCCGCGGTGCGCGGACGGGCGCCGACCAGCAGCGCGACGTTGGCGCCGTCGAAGGCCACGTTCGGCTGGTCGGTGATGGTGATGTCGCGCAGCAGCGGGAAGGCGCAGTCGACGAGCTCCATGGCGGTGCCCTCGGCGGCCTTGAGGCCCTGCGGGATCTCCAGCAGGCGCAGGTTCACCGGGACGTCGGCGCCGAGCAGGTGGCCCGAGGCGATGCGGAAGAGCAGCGCGTAGCCGATCTGGCCGGCGGCTCCGGTGATGGTGACGTTGACGGGGGTGCGGGTCATTTCTACCTTCTCCAGCAAATCGCCAGGTGCCCCAGGCACGTCGGCGCGCTGGAGCCGAGGACGGTCTCTCGACATCGAGAGAACCGGCGTCAGGGTATCGCAAAGGGAAGCGTACGCCTCGGGCGCGGTCGTGACTGGTTGGTCACAGACGATGACGGCCCCCGCCCGGGAATGGGCGGGGGCCGTCCGTCGGCCTGCGGAACTACCGGCGCGGACGGCCGATCAGCTGGCCGATGTTGTCCAGCACCGAGAACTCCAGCCACGGGTTGGGCTGGGCCATCAGGGTCAGCAGCACGATCGCCACGCCCAGGAAGGTCAGCACGATCACATCGGTGAACCGGCTGCGCACGGCCAGCATGCCGACCTCCGGGAGCAGCAGCCGCAGCAGCGCGCCGAGCAGCACCCCGCCGCCGACGATCAGCAGCCCGTACTTGAAGCCGTCCTGGAAGTCGGCGAACCAGGTGACCGCGAGACCGGCGCCGACCACCAGCAGGACCACCGTTATCGGCCACTGCCGGACCGGCAGCGCGTGGTCGCGCCCGAGCGCGGCCGACGAGCCCTCGGGCGGCAGGGTGCCGGTGGTCTTGACCGGCCTGCGCCGGGTCCGCCGCGGTTCGGTCATGGCTTCCCGTCCTTCGGGATCGTCGTTCGTCGATCGGGGTGGGGGTCAGACGCCGGCGCGGCGCTCGGCCGCCACCACGATGTTGTTCAGCAGCATGGCGCGGGTCATCGGGCCGACGCCGCCGGGGTTCGGGGAGATCCAGCCGGCCACCTCGGCCACGCCCGGGTGGACGTCGCCGACGATCTTGCCCTCGCTGCGGCTGACGCCGACGTCCAGCACGGCCGCGCCGGGCTTGACGTCCTCCGGCTTGACCAGGTGCGGCACACCGGCGGCGGCCACGATGATGTCGGCCTGGCGCAGGTGGTGGGCGAGGTCCCGGGTGCCGGTGTGGCAGAGGGTGACGGTGGCGTTCTCGCTGCGGCGGGTGAGCAGCAGGCCGATCGAGCGGCCGACGGTGACGCCGCGGCCGACCACGACCACCTCGGCGCCGTCGATCGCCACGTCGTGGCGGCGCAGCAGCTCGACGATGCCGAGCGGGGTGCAGGGCAGCGGGCCCTCGATGCCCAGCGCCAGGCGGCCGAGCGAGGTCGGGTGCAGGCCGTCGGCGTCCTTGTCCGGGTCCATCAGCTCCAGGACGGGGTTCTGGTCGAGGCCCTTGGGCAGCGGCAGCTGGACGATGTAGCCGGTGCAGGTCGGGTCGGCGTTGAGTTCGTGGACGACGTTCTCGACGTCCTCCTGGGTGGCGGTGGCGGGCAGCTCGCGCTGGATGGAGGCGATGCCGATCTCCGCGCAGTCCCGGTGCTTGCCGTTGACGTACCAGCGGCTGCCCGGGTCGTCGCCGACCAGGACGGTGCCGAGGCCGGGCACGACGCCCTTCGCCTGGAGGGCCGCCACCCGGGCGGCGAGTTCGGACTTGATCGCGGCCGCGGTGGCCTTGCCATCGAGAATCTGGGCAGTCATGACCCCATTCTCCCGGATCCGGGGCGGCGTCCGTGCCACCGGTCCCCGGGCCGGAACGGGCCGGCGGCGGGGCGGGCGCGCGGGGGTCGCGGGGCGGCCGCGGCGTGGCCGGAGGAGCGGGGGCGGGACGGCGCCGGGGGTGGACGAACGGGTACGGAGCGTCCGGGTCGTATTGCGGTTGCGCCACAGTCCGGTCCGACGCGCGGGCGCGGCTGGACAGCGCCCCGCCGGGCGTCCGACGATATGCGGGCACTCCCCGCCGCATCCGGCCCGGTGACGGGCCGACGGACAGACCCGGCGGGGGCGTACCCGGGGGAAGAACGAAGTGAGCCGACCAGACCGCACCGCGCCGACGACCGACCGACGACGCGGCACGCCCGCCGACGTGCCGTCCCGGCCCCCGTTCGCCCGCTTCCCACGGCCCTGAGCGGGGCCGCGCACCCGGCCGTGCACGCTCCCGGTGTCAGTGCGCTCCGCTAACGTCCCGTCCGACCGGCCACCCGATCCGCCGGTCCGTCCCGGGTCCTCTGTCCCGTCCCCACCTGTCCCCATCTGCCCGGAGGCATCGATGAGCTACCCGCCCGACCCGAACAACCCGTACAACCAGCCGCAGCAGCCCCAGCAGCCGCCGCAGCCCGGGTACGGCTACCCCCAGCAGGCCCCGCCGGCCGCCGGGTACGGCTACCCGCAGCAGCAGCCCCAGCAGCCGCCCGCCGCCGCGTACGGCTACCCCCAGCAGCAGGCGTACGGGTACCAGCCGATGCCGGGCACCATCCAGGCGAACAACGGCTACATCAACATCGCCCAGCTCGGCACCGTGAAGCTCGCCACCATGGGCCAGCGCTTCCTGGCCCGGCTGATCGACTGCCTGGCGGTCGGCGCCGTCATCGCCCTGGTCATGGCGCTCGGCCTGGCCGGCGCGCTCGGCATCGTCAAGGAGACCGACGACTGCTCCCAGTACTCCTACGGGAGCATCAGCTACAGCGACTGCGTCCAGCAGCAGAACGACGCCGCGGCCGGCATCTTCGCCACCATGATGATCATGGTCGCCGTGCTGGGCGTGTTCAACCTGCTCTACGAGTGGCTGATGGTCTCCTTCGTCGGTGCCACCCTGGGCAAGATGGCCATGGGTCTGCGCGTGGTCAAGGAGAGCACCGGCCAGAACCCGGGCCTGGGCGGCGGCTTCATCCGCTTCATCATCCCGATCGTCGGCGCCTTCGTCTGCTACATCGGCGCGCTGCTGGTCTACCTGTCGCCGTTCTTCGACAACTCCGGGAAGCTGCAGGGCTGGCACGACCGTGCCGCCGGCACCCTGGTGATCAAGAAGTAACGCGCGCACGACGGAACGACGGAGCGGCCCGGCCCCCTCGGTGGAGGGAGCCGGGCCGCTCCGTCGTTCCGTCAGCCGGTCAATGGATCAGCGGACCGGCGCATCGGCCGATCAGTGGAAGAAGTGGCGGGTACCGGTGAAGTACATGGTCACCCCGGCCTCGGCGGCGGCCGCGATCACCTCTTCGTCGCGGATCGAGCCGCCCGGCTGGACGATCGCCCGGACACCGGCGGCGATCAGGATCGCCGGGCCGTCCGCGAACGGGAAGAAGGCGTCGGAGGCCGCGTACGCGCCCTTGGCCCGCTCGCCGGCCCGCTCGACCGCGAGCTTGCAGGAGTCGACCCGGTTGACCTGGCCCATGCCGACGCCCACCGAGGCGCCGTCCTTGGCCAGCAGGATCGCGTTGGACTTGACGGCCCGGCAGGCCCGCCAGGCGAAGGCCAGCTCGGTCAGCTCCGCCTCGGACAGCGCCTCACCGGTGGCCAGCGTCCAGGTCGCCGGGTCGTCGCCCTCGGCGTGCACCCGGTCGGCGTCCTGGAGCAGCACGCCGCCGGAGACCGGGCGCACCTCCTGGCGGTTGGCCGGGGCCTCGGGGGCCAGCAGCACCCGCAGGTTCTTCTTGCGGGCCAGCACCTCGACGGCGCCGTCCTCGTAGCCGGGGGCCACCACGACCTCGGTGAAGATCGGGGCGATCTGCTCGGCCAGCGCCACGGTGACCGGGCGGTTGACGGCGATCACGCCGCCGTACGCGGAGACCGGGTCGCACTCGTGCGCCTTGCGGTGCGCCTCGGCGACGTCGGCGCCGGTCGCGATGCCGCACGGGTTGGCGTGCTTGATGATCGCGACGGCCGGCTCGGCGTGGTCGTACGCGGCGCGGCGGGCGGCATCGGTGTCGACGTAGTTGTTGTACGACATCTCCTTGCCGTGCAGCTGCCGCGCACCGGCCAGGCCGCCGCTGCCGTCGGTGTACAGCGCGGCGCCCTGGTGCGGGTTCTCGCCGTAGCGCAGCACGTTCTGGCGCTCGAAGGCCGAGCCGAGGAAGGCCGGGAAGGCGTCCTCGGTCTCCGTGTAGCCGGACTCCTCGAACCAGTTGGCCACCGCGACGTCGTAGGCGGCGGTGTGCGCGAAGGCCTGGGCGGCGAGCCGCTTGCGGGTCAGCAGGTCGAAACCGCCCTGCTGGACGGCGGCGAGCACGTCCTGGTAGCGGGCCGGGTCGACCACCACGGCCACCGAGGGGTGGTTCTTGGCGGCGGCGCGGACCATGCTCGGGCCGCCGATGTCGATCTGCTCGACGCACTCGTCCGGGGTGGCGCCGGAGGCGACGGTCGCCTTGAACGGGTAGAGGTTCACCACGACCAGGTCGAAGGGCTCGACGCCCAGCTCGGCCAGCTGCGCGCGGTGCGACTCCAGGCGCAGGTCGGCCAGCACGCCGGCGTGCACGCGGGGGTGCAGCGTCTTGACGCGCCCGTCCAGGCACTCGGGGAAGCCGGTCAGCTCGGAGACCTCGGTCACCGGGACGCCCGCGGCGGCGATCCGGCCGGCGGTGGAACCCGTGGAGACGATGGCGACCCCGGCGGCGTGCAGGCCCTGGGCCAGCTCCTCCAGGCCGGTCTTGTCGTACACGCTGATCAGGGCGCGCCGGATCGGCCGGACGTTCTCGGAGACGGGAGTGGTGGTGGGAGCGGCGCTCATGCCGGAATCCATACCTTTCGGTCCTCGATGCGGTGACCTTCGCGGGCCAGCCGGCCCACGACGTCGACGAGCAGCTTGCGCTCGACAGTCTTGATGCGCTCGTGCAGCGCCTCGCCGCCATCGGCGTGGTCGGCGTCGAGGACCTCCACGACGCCCTGCGCGATGATCGGCCCGGTGTCGACGCCCGCGTCGACGAGGTGGACGGTGCAGCCGGTGACCCGCACCCCGTACGCCAGCGCGTCGGTGACGCCGTGGGCGCCGGGGAAGGCGGGCAGCAGCGCGGGGTGGGTGTTGACGATCCGTCCGGCGAAGGCCTCGATGAACCCGGGGCCGAGGATCTTCATGAAGCCGGCCGTGACGACCAGGTCCGGCTGGTACGCGGCCACGGAGGCGGTCAGCGCGCGGTCCCAGTCCGCGCGGTCCGCGTGGTCCTTCACCCGGTGCACGAAGACCGGCAGGCCGGCGCGCTCGGCGCGCTCCAGGCCGGCGATGCCGTCGCGGTCCGCGCCGACGGCGAGGATCTCCGCGCCGTACGCGGGATCGGCGGCGGCGTCGATCAGCGCCTGGAGATTGGTGCCGGAGCCGGAGACCAGCACCACCAGACGGGCCGGTCCGGGCGTGCGGGGCGGGAAGAGCTGAGCGGGGGCGGCGGCCACTGCGCGATTCTCCGTAGGTCGGGCGCCGTACGCTGGTACGTCCACCGGTGGTGGGGCCACTACGAACGGCAGGTCGAGCGAGGGGGAACTCCTGGAGAACCCGCCGCGACGCGGGCGCCCGGGGAACCCGTGGGAGCTGCTGACCGTCACCACCATAACGGCTGGTCGGACGGCCTCCGAAACACCGTCGAGGGCTACGCGCGTAGCTGAGACGGGGATCTCGCCGGGCCGTCCCCGGGCGTCCCGCCGGTCCCACCGGACCCCGGCGGTACCCGACGACCGGCCGTCCCGGACGCGCCCGGAGCCCCCACAGGGGCCTGCGGGATCATAGGGTGGCGCGGGCACCCGCCCCACCGACCGAGAAGGAATGGCTGAACCATGAGCAGCGGTGACGACACCGGCGAGCGCAACCCCTTCGCGCCGCCGCCGGCGGATGCCCCCGACCAGCCGTGGCGACCGCGCGCTCCGCACGCCTCCGGCGGGTCCGACCGCCCCGAGGGCCAGGACGACGACCAGGACGAGCGCCCGCTCGTCCCGCCGCCGCACCCCTGGAGCCCCGGCTACCAGGGCGGCGGCTGGCACCCGCGCCCGCCCGCGCCGCAGCCGCCCCGGCTCGACCCGGGCGACCCCGCCCAGCGCAAGGCCCGCAACGCCGCGCTGGCCGGCATGGGCGCGCTGGTCTGCGCCTTCGCCTCGCTGCACTACGTCGCCCTGTTCGTCGGCGCGCTCGCCATCGTCTGGGGCGTCTCCGCGATGCGCGCCCCCAGGCCGGCCGCCGCCGACGCCACGGCCGCCGCCCCGGCACCGGTCGGCCCCACCGCGCCGAACCCGCTCACCCCGGCCGCCCTGGCCGGCATCCTCACCGGCGCCATGACGGTGGTCTTCGTCTCCTCCGTCCTCGGCCTCGCGCTGTACTACAACGACTACGTCACGTGCGTGCAGGACTCCCTGACCGCCAGCGGCGCCGACGGCTGCGAGCGGCTGGCGCCGCAGTGGTACGTGGACATCACCAAGCAGAGCGAGTAGCCGCCCGCCGTCAGTCGCCGGCGGGTCGGACCGGGTCGGCGTTCCTCGCGCCGGCGGGGGTGCCCGCGAGGCGGGCGACGGCGGCGTGCGCGCGGGCACGCAGGAGGAGTGCACCCCGGCGCGCGGTCAGGGCGAGCGCCCCGGGTGGCGCGAGCGGGGCGCGGCCGG
>NZ_BAAAKJ010000435.1:14405-29272 GCF_039527695.1 Kitasatospora putterlickiae | reverse complement strand
GCCCCCGCCGAGCGCGGCACCGACCGCCCGGCGGTCCCCGGTGTGCCCGCCCCGCCCGGCGCGCCCCCGGCCGGCGGCTCCCGCAAGGACGAGCCGGCCGCCCGGCTGAACCCCAGGTACCTGTTCGACACCTTCGTCATCGGCGCGAGCAACCGCTTCGCGCACGCGGCGGCGGTGGCGGTCGCCGAGGCCCCGGCCAAGGCGTACAACCCGCTCTTCATCTACGGCGAGTCCGGGCTGGGCAAGACCCACCTGCTGCACGCCATCGGGCACTACTCGCGCAGCCTCTTCCCGGGCACCCGGGTGCGGTACGTGTCCTCGGAGGAGTTCACCAACGAGTTCATCAACTCCATCCGGGACGGCAAGGCGGACACCTTCCGCAAGCGCTACCGGGACATGGACATCCTGCTCGTGGACGACGTGCAGTTCCTGGCGAGCAAGGAGTCCACGCAGGAGGAGTTCTTCCACACCTTCAACACCCTGCACAACGCCAACAAGCAGATCGTGCTCTCCTCCGACCGGCCGCCCAGGCTGCTGACCACGCTGGAGGACCGGCTGCGCAACCGCTTCGAGTGGGGACTGATCACCGACGTCACCCCGCCGGAGCTGGAGACCCGGATCGCGATCCTGCGCAAGAAGGCGATCCAGGAGCAACTCAACGCTCCCGCCGACGTGTTGGAGTTCATCGCGTCCCGGATCACCCGGAACATCCGGGAGCTGGAGGGGGCCCTCATCCGGGTCACCGCCTTCGCCAACCTCAACCGGGCGCCGGTCGACCTGGAGCTGGCCGGGATCGTCCTCAAGGACCTGATCCCGGGCGGCGACGAGGACGCCGGGCCGGAGATCACCGCCCAGGTGATCATGCAGCAGACCGCCGCCTACTTCGGGCTCGGGGTGGACGACCTCTGCGGATCCTCGCGCAGCCGCGTACTGGTGACCGCGCGTCAGATCGCCATGTACCTCTGCCGGGAGCTCACCGACCTGTCGCTGCCGAAGATCGGCGCGCAGTTCGGCGGCCGCGACCACACCACGGTGATGCACGCCGACCGCAAGATCCGGTCACTCATGGCCGAGCGGCGCTCGATCTACAACCAGGTCACCGAGCTGACCAACCGCATCAAGAGCTAGCCGGCCGCCCCGTCGAGGGGCCGGGCCCCGGTGGCCGGAAAAGGGCGTCAGGAGCGATCCTGGCGCCCTTTCGGCATGTCCACAGGTGTGCACGGCGGGCCGGCGGGGCAGGGATGGCGATGACGGACGCTCCGCCAGTCCACAGTCCGCGCCGAACATCTGACCGGGGATTCGAACGCCACCGGTGCGCGAGGCGGAAATCCACAGGTGGGGCCGGTTCTCCGTCATCCACAGGCCGGGAGACCGGAAGTTATCCAGAATTCCTCCACAGGGCCGCCGCCGCTACGCTCTTCCGCGCAGGTCAGGTGCCTGTGGACTTGTGCACAACCGTTATCCACAGGGTGTGGACAATTGTCGTCCCGTCAGTGGGCCGTCCGGGTTGTCCACCGGTTGTCCCCAGGCAGGGCGGGGTTATCCCCAGGTTGTCCACAGGCGTGTCCACAGTTCGACAACCTTCCGCCCTCGTTCATGCCCAGGTGTGAAAGCCGTCACGAAAAGTTGACCGGCGCCCGTGGATAACCACGCCCGGATCTGGGGATGGTGCTGGGGATAACCTGTGGATACTCAGCGTGCCCTGTGGGTAACGCTCCGCCGTCCACAGGAGGGCGTGTTCGTCCACAGCCCCGATCCACAGGTCCTGTGGACAAAAAACCGGGTCTGACCTGCGCAAACAGGGTTTTCCACGGTTTCCACAGGCCCTACTACTACCACTACACCTATAGACCGTTCGCCTGGTTCAAAAGCGGGTGGGCTCGAAATCTGTGGACAACCGCTCCCCGACATCCGTTCGAGTTGCTTCCGCCCGTCTGCCCCGTCTGTCGGTGGAGTACGTCAGACTGTCCTCGGCGACTGGAAGCGGAGCGGCGGAGCTCCGCGGTCAGCCGCACCGAAGACCAAGATCAGAAGAACCAGACGTGCGAGCGGGAGCGCTCGATCCAGGAGGCGGTTACCGGTGAAGTTCCGGGTGGAGCGTGACGTCCTCGCGGAGGCGGTGGCCTGGGCTGCCCGCAGCCTCCCGGCACGGCCGCCGGTGCCGGTGCTGGCCGGCCTGCTGCTGACGGCGCAGGACGGCAGCCTGGCGCTGTCCGGCTTCGACTACGAGGTCTCGGCCCGGGTCGAGCTGGAGGCCGACATCGAGGAGGCCGGCACCGTGCTGGTGTCCGGCCGGCTGCTCAACGACATCTCGCGCAACCTTCCCAACAGGCCTGTGGAGATCTCCACCGACGGCCAGCGGGTCAGCGTGGTCTGCGGCAGCTCCCGGTTCACCCTGCCCACCCTGCCGGTGGACGAGTACCCGGCCCTGCCCCAGATGCCCACCGCGACCGGCACCGTCCCCGGCGACGTCTTCGCCTCCGCGGTCAGCCAGGCCGCCGTGGCCGCCGGCCGTGACGACACCCTGCCGGTGCTCACCGGCGTCCGGGTCGAGATCGAGGGCGACCGGATCACCCTGGCCGCCACCGACCGCTACCGCTTCGCGGTCCGCGAGCTGCTGTGGAAGCCCGAGCAGTCCGACATCTCGGCGGTCGCGCTGGTCCCGGCCAAGACCCTGCAGGACATCGCCAAGTCCCTGGGCAGCGGCGACAGCGTCTCCATCGCGCTCTCCTCGGGCGGCGCGGGCGAGGGCCTGATCGGTTTCGAGGGCGCGGGCCGGCGGACCACCACCCGTCTGCTGGAGGGCGAGTTCCCCAAGTACCGCAGCCTCTTCCCGACCGAGTTCAACGCGATCGCGGCGATCCAGACCCAGCCCTTCCTGGAGGCCCTCAAGCGCGTCTCCCTGGTCGCCGAGCGCAACACCCCGGTCCGGCTGAACTTCGAGGAGGGCGTGCTCACCCTGGAGGCCGGCTCCGGCGACGACGCCCAGGCCACCGAGCGGGTCGACGCCTCCCTGGAGGGCGACGCCATCTCGATTGCCTTCAACCCGGGCTACCTGGAGGAGGGCCTCAAGGCCATCGACTCCGCCTACGCCCAGCTGAGCTTCACCACCCCGACCAAGCCCGCGCTGCTCAGCGGCAAGGCCTCGGTGGACGCCGAGGCCGACGAGGCGTACCAGTACCTGATCATGCCGGTCCGCCTCTCGGGCTGAGCCGACTCCGCTCCCGGGCCGTCCGGCCGCCACCGGACCGGCCCGGGAGCCGTTCGTTCGACGGCTCCGTCCACAGCCCTGTGAACAAACCTGTGGAACCCTCCCCCGGTCGGCCTGACCGCGCGGGGCCCTTCCGCTCCAGCACGTAGGCTCAAGGTGGCGCGGCAACGGCGCCGCCCGCAGGGACGTCACCACAGGTAAGGATTTGGCTATGGAGCTCGGCCTCATCGGTCTCGGCAAGATGGGCGGCAACATGCGCGAGCGGATCCGCCGCGCGGGCCACACCGTCATCGGCTACGACCGCAACCCCGACATCTCCGACGTCGAGAGCCTCCAGGAGCTGGTCTCCAAGCTGCAGGGCCCGCGCGTCGTCTGGGTCATGGTCCCGGCGGGCGCCGCCACCCAGGCCACCGTGGACGAGCTGGCCGAGCTGCTCTCGCCCGGTGACGTGGTGGTCGACGGCGGCAACTCCCGCTGGACCGACGACATCAAGCACGCCGAGGCGCTGGCCGCCAAGGGCATCGGCTTCGTCGACTGCGGCGTCTCCGGCGGCGTCTGGGGCCTGGAGAACGGCTACGCGCTGATGTACGGCGGCGACGCCGAGCACGTCGCCAAGGCCCAGCCGGTCTTCGACGCGCTCAAGCCCGAGGGCGACTTCGGCTCGGTGCACGCGGGCGCGGTCGGCGCCGGCCACTTCGCCAAGATGGTCCACAACGGCATCGAGTACGCGATGATGCAGGCCTTCGCCGAGGGCTGGGAGCTGCTTGAGGCCGCTCCCGAGGTCACCGACGTCCGCGAGGTCTTCCGCAGCTGGCAGGAGGGCACCGTGATCCGCTCCTGGCTGCTTGACCTGGCCGTGCGCGCCCTGGACGACGACGAGCACCTGGCCAAGCTCAAGGGCTGGGCCGCCGACTCCGGCGAGGGCCGCTGGACCGTCGAGGCCGCGATCGACCACGCCGTGCCGCTGCCGGCGATCACCGCCTCGCTGTTCGCCCGCTTCGCCTCCCGCCAGGAGGACTCGCCGCAGATGAAGATGATCGCCGCGCTGCGCAACCAGTTCGGCGGCCACGCGGTCGAGTCGAAGTAGTCCCCGCAGACCCTCCCCAGAAGGCGAGCGCAGTCCACCGTCATGCACGTCGCGCACCTGTCGCTCGCCGACTTCCGTTCCTACGCCCGGGCCGAGGTCGCCCTCGACCCGGGCGTGACGGCCTTCGTCGGCCCCAACGGCCAGGGCAAGACCAACCTGGTCGAGGCGGTCGGCTACGTCGCCACCCTGGGCAGCCACCGGGTCGCCACCGACGCCCCGCTGATCCGGCTGGACGCCGAGCGCGCGGTGATCCGCACCTCGGTGGTGGACCGCGGCCGCTCCACCCTGATCGAGCTGGAGATCACCCCCGGCAAGGCCAACCGGGCCCGGATCAACCGCTCCGACAACGTCCGCCCGCGCGATGTGCTGGGCCTGCTGCGCACCGTGCTGTTCGCCCCCGAGGACCTGGCCCTGGTCAAGGGCGACCCGGGGGAGCGCCGGCGCTTCCTGGACGAGCTGCTGACCGCCCGGGCGCCCCGGCTGGCCGGGGTCCGGCAGGACTACGAGCGGGTGCTCAAGCAGCGCAACGCCCTGCTGAAGACCGCCGCGATGGCCCGTCGGGCCGGCGGCGGCAAGGGCGCCGACCTCTCCACCCTGGAGGTCTGGGACGGTCACCTGGCCAAGGCCGGCGCCGAACTCACCGCCTTCCGCCTCCAGCTGGTGGCCGCCCTGCAGCCGCTGGTCACGGCCGCCTACGGGCAGCTCGCGCCGGGCGGCGGGGAGACCGCGCTGGAGTACCGCAGCTCCTTCGAGGGCGAGCTGCCGACCAGCCGCGAGCAGGCCGAGGAGCAGCTGCTGCAGGCGCTGCGCACGGTCCGCAAGCAGGAGGTCGACCGCGGGGTCACGCTGGTCGGCCCGCACCGCGACGAGCTGGTGCTCAAGCTCGGCCCGCTGCCCGCCAAGGGCTACGCCAGCCACGGCGAGTCCTGGTCCTTCGCACTGGCGCTGCGGCTGGCGTCGTACGAGCTGCTGCGCTCCGACGGGGGCGAGCCGGTGCTGATCCTGGACGACGTCTTCGCCGAGCTGGACGCCGCCCGCCGCGACCGGCTGGCCGAGCTGGTGGCCGGCGGCGAGCAGGTGCTGGTGACCGCGGCGGTGGCCGAGGACGTCCCGAAGGCGCTGGCCGGCGCCCGGTACGCGGTCGCCGACGGCGCCGTTCAGCGCGTCACCGGCTGACCCCGCGCCCGACCGCGTCCGACCCTCGCCCCACCGCGCTCGACCGACGTCCGCCGTCGCTCGCACACCCCGTGTCCGTACCCCCCGGGAACGCCCACCCGTGCCGCCGCGCGCCCGCCCGGCTCCCGTACGCTGGACGGCTCACCGTTGTCCACAGGGTGGGGATAAGGAGATCGCCGTGAGCGATTCGACGGAGCGCCCCGAGCCGACCGGTGCCGACCTGGCGCGCTCGGCGCTGCGGGCGGCCCGGGCGCAGGCCCGCCAGCGCGGTGAGCAGGTGCGCGAGAAGCGCGAGGCCAAGCGGCACGGCCTGCGCAGCGGGGCCCGTTCGGACGGGCGCGACCCGGTGCCGCTGGGGGCGGCGCTGACCCGGCTGCTGACCGAGCGCGGCTGGGAGTCCTCGGCCGCGGTCGGCGGGGTGATGGGCCGTTGGCCCCAGATCGTCGGTCCTGACATCGCCGCGCACTGCACGCCCACCGCCTACGACGACGAGGCCGCGGTGCTCACGGTGCAGTGCGACTCCACCGCCTGGGCCACCCAACTCCGCTGGCTGGCCCGGCAGTTGGTGGCCCGTCTGAATCATGAGCTGGGCCACGGCACGGTCCGCACGATCAAGGTGCTCGGCCCCGCCGCCCCGGTGCGCGGCTACGGCCGGCTGCGCGCCCCCGGCAGCAAGGGCCCGGGCGACACCTGGGGATGAGGGCGGCCGGCTCCGGGGTGCCCCCGGCCGGGAGCGGACCGTGATCCTCCGGAACCCCTGACGGCCCTGCCAGGCGGTCTGAGCCCCCCGGTCGAGTATCGGGACATGTCCCGAGGGGATTCAGGGCGGCATTTCTGCCCTCAGAGGCTGCCAAACGCCCATCGATGTCAGTCGTACCGGTAGACTGGGGGCCAAACACTGTTGCTAGTGGCAACCGAGTCGAAACGCCGTGGTCGCACGCCCGCCCGTAGAGGGAGCGGGGATGCGGCCCGCGCTGTGCCAGAGAGGGCGCTTCGTGGCCGATTCCGGCAACCCCAGCCAGATCCCAGACCAGACCGACCAGTCCGACAGGTCGTACGACGCGAGCGCCATCCAGGTGCTGGAGGGCCTCGACGCCGTCCGCAAGCGCCCCGGCATGTACATCGGCTCGACCGGTGAGCGCGGCCTGCACCACCTGGTGCAGGAGATCGTGGACAACTCCGTCGACGAGGCGATGGCCGGGCACGCGGACACCATCGACGTGACGCTGCTGGCCGACGGCGGCGTGCGCGTGGTCGACAACGGCCGCGGCATCCCGGTCGGCATCATGCCGGGCCAGGGCAAGCCCGCCGTCGAGGTCGTGCTGACGGTTCTGCACGCGGGCGGCAAGTTCGGCAACGGCGGCTACGCGGTCTCCGGCGGTCTGCACGGCGTCGGCGTCTCCGTGGTGAACGCGCTCTCCACCCGGCTCGCGGTGGAGATCCACACCGACGGCCACCGCTGGACGCAGGAGTACAAGGCCGGCGCCCCGGTCGCCCCGCTGTCGCGGCACGAGGCCGCCGAGCACACCGGCACCAGCGTCACCTTCTGGGCCGACCCGGACATCTTCGAGACCACGGTCTACTCCTTCGAGACGCTCTCCCGCCGGTTCCAGGAGATGGCGTTCCTCAACAAGGGCCTGACCATCGCGCTGACCGACGAGCGCCCCGAGCACGTCGACGAGGAGGGCAAGCCGCTCTCCGTCACGTACAAGTACGACGGCGGCATCGCCGACTTCGTCGCCCACCTCAACTCCCGCAAGGGCGAGGTCGTCCACCCCTCGGTGATCGACTTCGAGGCGGAGGACAAGGACAAGGCGATCTCGGTGGAGATCGCCATGCAGTGGAACTCCTCGTACACCGAGGGGGTCTACTCCTTCGCCAACACCATCCACACCCACGGCGGCGGTACCCACGAGGAGGGCTTCCGCGCCGCGCTGACCGGCCTGGTCAACCGCTACGCGCGGGACAAGAAGCTGCTCCGCGAGAAGGACGACAACCTCTCCGGCGAGGACATCCGCGAGGGTCTGACCGCGATCATCTCGGTCAAGCTCGGCGAGCCGCAGTTCGAGGGCCAGACCAAGGACAAGCTGGGCAACACCGAGGCGAAGACCTTCGTCCAGAAGGTCGTCCACGAGCACCTGAACGACTGGCTGGACCGCAACCCCAACGAGGCCGCGGACATCATCCGCAAGTCCATCCAGGCCGCCACCGCGCGCGTCGCCGCCCGCAAGGCCCGCGACCTCACCCGCCGCAAGGGCCTGCTGGAGTCCGCCTCGCTGCCCGGCAAGCTCAGCGACTGCCAGTCCAAGGACCCGTCCGAGTGCGAGATCTTCATCGTCGAGGGTGACTCCGCGGGCGGCTCGGCCAAGCAGGGCCGCGACCCGCGCATCCAGGCGATCCTCCCGATCCGCGGCAAGATCCTGAACGTCGAGAAGGCCCGGATCGACAAGGTGCTGCAGAACACCGAGGTCCAGGCGCTGATCTCGGCCTTCGGCTGCGGCATCCAGGAGGACTACGACGAGTCCAAGCTGCGGTACCACAAGATCGTGCTGATGGCCGACGCCGACGTCGACGGACAGCACATCCGCACCCTGCTGCTCACCCTGCTGTTCCGCTTCATGCGGCCGCTGGTCGAGGCCGGCTACGTGTACCTGGCGATGCCGCCGCTTTACAAGATCAAGTGGGGCAAGGACGACTTCGAGTACGTCTACTCCGACCGCGAGCGCGACGCCGTGATCGCGGCGGGCGTGGCCGCCGGGCGCCGGCTGCCGAAGGACGACGCGATCCAGCGGTTCAAGGGTCTCGGCGAGATGAACGCCGAGGAGCTCCGGGTCACCACGATGGACCAGGCCCACCGCCTGCTGCTCCAGGTCACCCTGGAGGACGCCGCCCGCGCCGACGAACTGTTCTCCGTCCTCATGGGCGAGGACGTCGAGGCCCGCCGCTCCTTCATCCAGCGCAACGCCAAGGACGTCCGCTTCCTGGACGTGTGACGCCTCCCGCAGGCCCGCACGTACCAGTCCGCGTGAAAGGAAACTGACCACCAGTGGTCGACGACAACCGTCCCGAAGGCGAGCAGCCCGAGACCCCCGAGGCCACCGCGGTGGCCCTGCGGATCGAGCCGGTCGAGCTCGAGACCGAGATGCAGCGCTCGTACCTCGACTACGCGATGAGCGTCATCGTCAGCCGGGCCCTGCCCGAGGTGCGCGACGGCCTCAAGCCGGTGCACCGCCGCGTGCTGTACGCGATGTACGACGGCGGCTACCGCCCCGAGAAGGGCTACTACAAGTGCGCCCGCGTCGTCGGCGACGTGATGGGCAACTACCACCCGCACGGCGACACCTCGATCTACGACACCGTGGTCCGCCTGGCCCAGCCGTGGTCGATGCGGATGCCGCTGGTGGACGGCAACGGCAACTTCGGCTCCCCGGGCAACGACCCGGCCGCGGCCATGCGCTACACCGAGTGCAAGATGGCGCCGCTGGCGATGGAGATGATGCGCGACATCGACGAGGAGACCGTCGACTTCGCGGCGAACTACGACGGCCGCTCGCAGGAGCCCACCGTCCTGCCCGCGCGCTTCCCCAACCTGCTGGTCAACGGTGCCACCGGCATCGCGGTCGGCATGGCCACCAACATCCCGCCGCACAACCTGCGCGAGGTCGCCTCCGGCGCGCTCTGGTACCTGGAGCACCCGGAGGCCTCCCACGAGGAGCTGCTGGACGCCCTGATCGAGCGGATCAAGGGCCCGGACTTCCCCACCGGCGCGCTGATCGTCGGCCGCCGCGGCATCGACGAGTACTACCGCACCGGCCGCGGCTCGGTCACCATGCGGGCCGTGGTGGAGGTCGAGGAGATCCAGGGCCGCCAGTGCCTGGTGATCACCGAGCTGCCCTACCAGGTCAACCCGGACAACCTCGCGCTGAAGATCGCCGACCTGGTCAAGGACGGCAGGGTCGCCGGCATCGCCGACGTGCGCGACGAGTCCTCCTCGCGCACCGGCCAGCGCCTGGTGATCGTGCTCAAGCGCGACGCGGTCGCCAAGGTCGTGCTGAACAACCTCTACAAGCACACCGACCTGCAGACCAACTTCGGCGCCAACATGCTGGCCCTGGTCGACGGCGTGCCGCGCACCCTGTCGCTGGACGCCTTCATCCGGCACTGGGTCAACCACCAGGTCGACGTCATCGTCCGGCGCACCACCTTCCGGCTGCGCAAGGCCGAGGAGCGCGCCCACATCCTGCGCGCGCTGCTGCGCGCCCTGGACATGATCGACGAGGTCATCGCGCTGATCCGGGCCTCGGCGAGCGCCGACGCCGCCCGCACCGGCCTGATGGAGCTGCTCTCGATCGACGAGCTCCAGGCCAACGCCATCCTGGAGATGCAGCTGCGCCGGCTGGCCGCCCTGGAGCGCCAGCGGATCACCGACGAGCACGACGAGCTGCAGCGCAAGATCGACGAGTACAACACGATCCTGGCCTCGCCGACCCGCCAGCGCGGGATCATCTCCGAGGAGCTCACCGCGATCGTCGAGAAGTACGGCGACGAGCGGCGCTCGACCCTCATCCCCTCCGACGGCGACCTCTCCATCGAGGACCTCATCGCCGAGGAGGACATCGTCGTCACGATCACCCGCGGCGGCTACGTCAAGCGCACCCGCTCCGACCTCTACCGCTCGCAGAAGCGCGGCGGCAAGGGCGTGCGCGGCGCGCAGCTCAAGCAGGACGACATCGTCGACCACTTCTTCGTGACGACGACGCACAACTGGATCCTGTTCTTCACCAACAAGGGCCGGGTCTACCGCGCCAAGGGCTACGAGCTGCCGGACGCCGGGCGCGACGCCCGCGGCCAGCACGTGGCCAACCTGCTGGCCTTCCAGCCGGACGAGCAGATCGCCCAGGTGATGGCCGTCCGCACCTACGAGGACAAGCCCTACCTGGTCCTCGCCACCCGGGCCGGCCTGGTGAAGAAGTCCCCGCTGAAGGACTACGACTCCCCGCGCTCCGGCGGCCTGATCGCGATCAACCTGCGCCAGGACGAGGAGGGCCGGGACGACGAGCTGATCGGCGCCGAGCTGGTCTCCGCCGAGGACGACCTGCTGCTGGTCTCCAAGAAGGCGCAGTCGATCCGCTTCACCGCCACGGACGAGGCGCTGCGCTCCACCGGGCGCGCCACCTCCGGCGTCAAGGGCATGGCCTTCCGCGAGGACGACGAACTGCTCTCGATGAACGTGGTCCGTCCGGGCACCTTTGTCTTCACCGCGACCGACGGCGGTTACGCCAAGCGCACCGGGGTGGACGAGTACCGTGTCCAGGGACGCGGCGGCTACGGCACCAAGGCGGCGAAGATCGTCGAGGGCCGGGGCTCGCTGGTCGGCGCGCTCGTCGTCGACGAAACGGACGAGATCATGGCGATCACCCTGTCCGGAGGAGTGATCCGCACGAGGGTTTCCGAGGTTCGTGAAACCGGACGTGACACCATGGGCGTCCAACTGATCAACCTGGGCAAGCGCGATGCGGTCGTGGGCATGGCCCGCAACGCGGAGGCCGAGGACGAGGAGTCGGTGGAGGACGAGGTGGCGGGCACCGAGTCCACCGAGGTGGCCGAGGGTACGGAGACGGCGCCGGGCGGCGGGACCGCCCAGGCCTGACCTCGTACCGCGTCGGCCGGTACCGTCACGTCCGTACATTCGTACACGGCGTGGCGGTGCCGGCCGCCGACCAGTTCCGGGCAATCCCGCCGGGCGCTGGATGACGAGTGACGAAGCAGGGCGGTACGGCCGTCCTGGTGGGAAGTGCGGGAGGACCAGTGAGTGGAGCCACGGGTGCTGGGGGAGGCGCCACCGGCGGCCGTCCGGGCGCAGCACAAGGCGGCGCGTACGGCGTGCCGCAGCCGCCGGCCGAGCACCCGGCCGCGTCCACCTCGCTGATGCCCCCGGTCGGTGGGGCGGGCCAGGGCGGGACGTACGGCGGCCAGCCGGCGCCCCCGGCGGCGGGCGCGGGCGCGGCCACGGGCGGCTTCTCGCAGCCGACCACCTACGCCAAGGGGCAGCCGACCCCGCCCCGGGGCACCCGGGGCGGCGGCGGCAACACCCCGCCCGGCGGGACGCCCGTCGCGGGTGCGCGCCGACCGGCCGCCCCGCCGGCGCCCGCCGGCGGCCTGGGCCGGACCAGGAAGGCCCGGCTGCGGGTGACCAAGGCCGACCCGTGGTCGGTCATGAAGGTCAGCTTCCTGCTGTCGCTGGCCGTCGGGATCATCATCATCGTGGCGGCCGCGGTGCTGTGGATGACGCTGGACTCGCTCGGCGTCTTCGACTCGCTCGGCAAGACCCTGAAGGACGTCACCGGTTCGGAGAACAACGGCGGCGGCCTGAACATCATGGACTACGTGGGCTTCGGCAAGGTGATGACCTTCACCTCGCTGATCGCCGTGGTCGACGTGGTGCTGCTGACCGCGCTCTCCACCCTCTCGGCGTTCATCTACAACGCGGCGGCCGGCTTCACCGGCGGCATCGAGCTCACCCTGGCCGAGGAGGACTGATCCCGGGGGCGTGACCCCGGATCAGTTCCCCTCCTCGGCGGGGGCCTTCCGTTCGCGGACGGAATCACCGGGCCCCACCGGCTGTTGCAGCCGGTGGGGCCCGTCGGCATTTCGGGTGACAGCCGCCGTGCGCGGCGCGCCGCCCGGACGGGCCGGGGCGACGGTGGGCTTAGCCTGCTCAGGCACGGCGGACGGAGGCACGCGATGGCGGAGATCGCAAGGCGGCTGGTCGAGGCCCTGGACGGGCTGCTGGGGGTCCCGGTGCCGCTGCGGGTGCGGGCCTGGGACGGCAGCGTCGGGGGACCGCCGGGGGCGCCCACCGTGGTGCTGCGCAACCGCCGGGCGCTGCGCCGGCTGCTCTGGCGGCCGAGCGAGCTGGGCCTGGCCCGCGCCTACGTCTCGGGGGACCTGGAGGTCGCCCCGGGCACCGACCTGTACGACGTGCTGCGGGCCGTCGCGCACTTCGCCGAGCGCCCGGAGGTCCGCCGGCTGCGGCTCGGCCCCGGCGAGGTGCTGGGCGCCAGGGGGCGCCGGGTGGCGGGCGCGCTGCTGCGGGCCGGGGTGCTCGGCCCCGAGCCGGTGCCGCCGCCGGAGGAGGCCCCGGTGGGCCGGGGGCGGCTTCACAGCCGCGGCCGGGACCGCGCGGCCATCCACCACCACTACGACGTCGGCAACGACTTCTACCGGCTGGTGCTCGGCCCCTCGCTGGTCTACTCGTGCGCGTACTGGGAGCCCGCCGCGAAGAGCCTGGAGGCGGCGCAGGAGGCCAAGCTGGACCTGATCTGCCGCAAGCTCGGCCTGCGGCCCGGGATGCGGCTGCTGGACGTGGGCTCCGGCTGGGGCTCGCTGGTGCTGCACGCCGCCCGGCACTACGGGGTGACGGCGGTCGGTGTGTCGATCTCGGAGGAGCAGGTCGCGCTGGCGCGGCGGCGGGTCGAGGAGGCGGGCCTGGCGGACCGGGTGGAGATCCGGCTCCAGGACTACCGGGAGATTCCGGACGGCCCGTTCGACGCGATCTCCAGCGTGGGCATGGCGGAGCACGTCGGCGAGGCCCAGTACCGGGTGTACGCGGAGGGCCTGTACCGGTTGCTGGTGCCCGGGGGGCGGCTGCTCAACCACCAGATCGCCCGCCGTCCCGACCATCCGGGTGAGCCCTACCGGCCCAGCCCGTTCATCAACCGCTACGTCTTCCCGGACGGCGAACTGTCGCCGGTCGGTTCCACCGTCTCCCGGCTGGAGGAGGCGGGCTTCGAGGTGCGCGACGTCGAGTCGCTCCGCGAGCACTACGGGCTGACCCTGCGTGAGTGGGTGGCCAACCTGGAGGCGCGCTGGACGGAGGCGGTCGGGCTGGTGGGGCGCGGCCGGGCGCGGGTCTGGCGGCTCTACATGGCGGCCTCCGCGCTGGCCTTCGAGGAGAACCGGATCGGGGTCAACCAGATCCTCGCGGTGCGCACCGCGGCCGACGGCGCCGCGCACCTCCCGGCGACCCGCGCCGAGTGGCTGGCCGTTCCCGGTGCCGTCGCCGGCACGGCCTCCGACCTGCCCGTCCCGGAGGGCCCGGGCGCGGGCCCGGCCGTAACGGATTTGGGGGATCGGGGATCGGTCCGCTAATCTTTCAGTGCGGCAAGGGGCTATAGCTCAGACGGTTAGAGCGCTTCCCTGATAAGGAAGAGGCCACAGGTTCAAGTCCTGTTAGCCCCACCACCGCGAAGGGCCCGGAGCACCGCTCCGGGCCCTTCGGCGTTTCGTCGCCCGTTCCCGGAACCACCGGCGGCGGCCGGTTGTTCTACCGGTGGGGCCGGGGTCCGGCCCGGCGGCGTCCGACGGTGAGGCGGTGGCGCAATGGCTCTGGTCTTCGCGATGACCATTCCCGGCCTGGTCTGCGTGCTGGTGGTGCTGGCCTTCGTCGACCAGCTCGCGCTCAGGGCGCGCCGGTCGCGGCTGGTGCCGTGGCGGGGGACCGGGCGGGAGGGGCAGATCTCGGCGACCGGCTTCGAGCAGCTGCACGCGCAGTTCGCGGCCGGCAAGCAGCACCAGCTGGACGAGCGGCGGAGCACCCTGATGCTGCGCGACGAGGAGGGCGACGGGGCCCCGCCGCGCACCCGGGTGGACCTGGCGTCCGGGGTGGCGGTGGTGGTGCCGCCGACCGGGCCGGCCGGGCCCGCCGGGGCGTCCGGTGGGCGGGAACGGTGACGGCTCCGCGCGGGCTCCGTGCCGGGCCGACCGTACGACAGGAGGTGTGGCGTCAATCCTCCGGCCGGACGGGTCGGTTGGAGGCAGCGGTGGCTGGTCACGATTGGGACACCGGTGTGTATCATCGGCCGCAAGGGCAGTCCGGCATCCCGACCGCCCGTTCGTGCTCGTAACACAACCACGGACTCGTCGGCCCGATCGGAACGATCGGCGCCCGGCTGCTGAGTCCGTCAACGCAAGAAGGACGAGGTCCCGCGGTGAAGAAGCTTCTCCTGGTCGCCCTGGTCGCCCTCGGCGGCTTCTTTGTCTACCGTCAGGTCCAGGCGGACCGCGCCGAGCAGGACCTGTGGACCGAGGCCACCGACCCGGTCCCGGCCGGTCGCTGAGGCCCCCGACGATCTGACGATCGACAGTCTTCGGAGGCGCCGGGCGGCGCCTCCAGGGCCGGCCCTCCCGGTCGGGTGACCGGGACGGTCGGACGTTCCGGCTCCGCACGGCGGGAGTGCCGGGACGAGGCACCGGATCGGTACCGGAACCGGGTACGCTAGTGTCCGGCGGTGCGGCCTGGTGCCGCCCCGGGGCTTTAGCTCAGTTGGTAGAGCGCTGCCTTTGCAAGGCAGATGTCAGGAGTTCGAGTCTCCTAAGCTCCACAGTGTGCTC
>NZ_BAAAKJ010000435.1:6568-14375 GCF_039527695.1 Kitasatospora putterlickiae | reverse complement strand
ATTCGGGTCAGCGGCCGATCGGCGTTCTCAGCGCGGTTCGCGCGGGTCCTGCGGCTCCGAGCGGTCCTCGGCGGGCGCGGGGGCGGCGGCGGGGCCGTTGGCCTCCGGCGAGCCGTTCACCGGGGCGTCCGGGCCGGTGTCGGTGCTGGTGTCGCCCGTGGCGGCCGGGCGGGCCGGGGACGGGGGCTCCACCAGCCACTCCGGGTTGCTGCGGTGCCGCCACCACTGCCAGGAGACGATCCCGGCGCCGATCGCGATCACCCCGGCCACCGCCAGCCCGGTCGCCCAGCCGGCCCGGCACGACCTGCGGGCGTTGCGGGCCGCGAGCTCGCTGATCTCGGCCGAGGTGACGTTGCCGCGCATGGCGGTCAGCGCGGCGGCGCCGCGGGTCTGGGCCTCCTGGGCGACCGGGACGACGGTGGCGCGGGCCTCCTCGACGGCGTGCGCGACCTTGGGGGCGACCGTGTCCCGCGCGTGGTCGGCGGCCCGGGCGGCGGTGTGGCGGGCGGCCAGGGCGGCCTCCTGGGTGCGGTGCAGGGCCTTCAGGGCGTTCTGCTGGGCCTCCGGCGGCAGGCTGGCGAAGGCGTGACCGACCTGGGGGGCGATGTGCCGGTCGTACTGGACGCGGACGTTGTGCGCGGCCTGGGAGGCCTGCTGCCGGGCGCTGTCCGCGAGGTTGCCGGCCGTCGCGCGGGTCGAGTCCAAACGGGTCACGAGTCTCTCCTCCTGGTGGCGTCCTTTATGCACATATCCACCTGAATGCTGATCATGCATCCCTATTTGTCCAGCGGCATGCCGGAGTGGGCCGTACGCGGGGTGTGCCCGGCCGGAAGGGGTGAGTGGGCCGTTCGGTCACGGGTACGACCGCAGTAGGCTGGCGGTTCCGGCGGGGTCCCCGCCGGGAGCGCGCAGATGTCGTCGCACGTCGTGGCAGAAGGGGATAGCCGATGCTCCCGGACGAGCCGAGGCCGCCGATCGACCCGAACCCGGGGACGGGCGGGAACGGGCTGTCCCGCTGCTACCGGCACCCCGAGCAGGAGACCGGCATCGGCTGCTCGCGCTGCGGCCGCCCGATCTGCCCGCAGTGCATGGTGAACGCCTCGGTGGGCTTCCACTGCCCGGAGTGCGTCAGCGAGGGCGGCCGCCAGGTCCGGCGGGCGACCACCCGTTTCGGCGGGCGCCCGACCGAGGACGGCGCGCTGGTCACCAAGGCGCTGATCGGCATCAACCTGGCCGTCTTCGTGCTGGCCGGCTACGTGGTCACGCCCTGGCTGGCGATCGACCTCGAACTGCGCAGCTTCGCCCCCGACGCGAGCTACCCGTACGCCGTCGGCGTGGCCGAGGGCCCGGGCCAGTGGTACCGGCTGCTGACCGCCGTGTTCCTGCACACCGCGCCCTGGCACATCGCCACCAACATGCTGGTGCTCTGGGTGCTGGGCCCGCAGCTGGAGGCGGCCCTGGGGCGGCTCCGCTTCCTCGCGCTCTACCTGCTCTCCGGCCTGGCCGGCAGCGCCTTCGCCTTCCTGCTGGCCGGTGACGGGATGCGCTCGCTGGGCGCCTCCGGGGCGGTCTTCGGGCTGCTGGGCGCCACCGTGGTGCTCTACCGGCGGGTCCGGGCGCCGCTCGGGCCGATCGTCGCGCTATTGGTGTTCAACCTGATCGTCACCTTCTCGGTGCAGGGCATCGACTGGCGGGCGCACCTTGGGGGTCTGATCGCCGGGATGCTGACCGCCGCCGGTCTGATGTACGCCCCGCGGGCCCACCGGGCGGCCGTGCAGGGGCTGACGATGGCGGGGGTGGCCGCACTGGTGCTGGTGATGGTGCTGGTCGGGACGGCCGCCTACGGCGGATGATCCGCTTATCGCGCTTATCCACATGGTTATCCACACTGGGGAAAAGTCACACGGGCCTGTGGATAACTCGCGCCGGGGGCGCTTTCCGCACCTCCGCGCGCCCCTCGGCCGATGATCGGATCCGCACAGCAGGACACGCGTAGAACAGGCGTCCACGGCGGGCCGGTCGCACGGCCTGTGCACAGCCCCGCACGTGCTGTGGACAACCGTGCGGACCTCGGACGGCCGTGCAGGGAAAACCCACCCGTCCGGGCGCACCACGACGCCGCCCCTGGACGAACCGTCCGGGGCGGCGGTGGTCGGCTCAGGGCAGCGGCCCCGGCGTCACTTCCACTGGGTGGAGACGCCGAAACCCGCCGCGATGAAGCCGAAGCCCACCAGGATGTTCCAGTTCCGCCAGCTCTCCACCGGCCAGCTGCCGCTGGTCACGTAGTAGGTGACGATCCAGACCAGACCGATCAGGAACAGCGCCAGCATCAAGGGGGCAACCCAGCCGCGGCCCGAACTGATCTTCACCGTGGCCGTGGTCGGCGGGGTGTAGTCGGACTTCTTGCGGAGTCGAGACTTCGGCACGAGGAGCTCTCCTGTCGATGCGCTGTGACCGCGCAGGGGTTCACGGTGGTGTGGCGGCGTCCGTTAGCGTAGTGGTTCGGCGGGTCCGAAGGAGATAAGGGTACGGTGCCTAATTTGTCGATTCCCCCTCGGCCCGCTCCTATCCGCGCCTCCGGCACCCGAATTGTCGGACGTGCCCTGACCTGCGCCGTCTTCGCGCTCGCCGGACTGCTCTTCTACATCAGCGCGCAGACCGCGCGCGGCACCGACCTGCGCACCGACAACTCGCTGCTCAGCCTCTCCGACGTGATAAGGCAGCGCAGCGCGCAGAACCAGCAGTCCCAGGCCCAGCTCGCCGACCTCCAGGAGCGGGCCCAGCGGCTCACCGACCAGCAGGGGAGCCCGGCCGACGCCGCGCAGCTCACCGCCCTGGAACAGGCCGCCGCCCTGGACCCGCTCCAGGGGCCCGGCCTCACCGTGACCCTCAACGACGCCCCGCCGAACGCGACCGCGCGCGTCCCCGGGGTGCGCGAGCCGGACGTCAACGACCTGGTCATCCACCAGCAGGACATCCAGGCCGTGGTCAACGCGCTCTGGCGCGGCGGCGCCGAGGGCGTCCAGGTGATGGACCAGCGGCTGATCTCCACCAGCGCCGTCCGCTGCGTCGGCAACACCCTGCTGCTCCAGGGCCGGGTCTACTCGCCGCCGTACGTGGTCAAGGCGGTCGGCCGGACCGACGCGCTGCGCGCCTCGGTGGAGGCGGACCCGACGATCCGCAACTACCTGCAGTACGTACAGGCGTACGGACTGGGCTGGAAGGTGCAGGAGAGCGGGGACCTCGCCCTGCCCGGCTACTCCGGAACGGCGGACCTGCGCGCGGCCACCGGCCAGCAGTAGACCGGCGGGACGGGCCCGTCCCGTCACGGGACGGGGTCTAGTCTTGACTCCAGTCCGCTACGACGAGGGAGCACCATGTACGGCTGGATCTGGCGTCACATGCCGGGGAACACCCTGGTCAAGGCCGTCGTCTCGGTGCTCCTCGTGCTGGGGATCGTCTACCTCCTCTTCACCTACGTCTTCCCGTGGGCGGAACCGCTCCTCCCCTTCGGCGACGTCACAGTGGACGGAGACGGCGGCGACGGCGCCGTCGGCTGACCCGGCGGCCCCGCCCCCCGCCCCAGTCCCCGCACCCCCGGAGAACGCGCGCCCATGACCTCCCGGCCGACCCAGCCCCGCATCCTGGTCGTCGACAACTACGACAGCTTCGTCTTCAACCTGGTCCAGTACCTCTACCAGCTCGGTGCCACCTGCGAGGTGGTCCGCAACGACGAGGTGACCGTCGAGCACGCGGTGCGCCGCGACGGCGGCACCGGCTTCGACGGCGTGCTGCTCTCCCCCGGCCCCGGCGCCCCCGAGGAGGCCGGCGTCTGCATCGAGATGGTGCACCACTGCGCGCGGATCGGACTGCCGGTGTTCGGCGTCTGCCTGGGCCTGCAGTCGATCGCGGTGGCCTACGGCGCCGTGGTCGGCCGGGCGCCCGAGCTGCTGCACGGCAAGACCTCGCCGGTCGAGCACGAGGACGGCGGCGTGTTCGCCGGCCTGCCCTCGCCACTCACCGCGACCCGGTACCACTCGCTGGCGGTCGAGCCCGCGACGGTGCCGGACGAGCTGGTGGTCACCGCGCGCACCGGGAGCGGCGTGATCATGGGGCTGCGCCACCGCGACCTCGCGGTGGAGGGCGTGCAGTTCCACCCGGAGTCGGTGCTCACCGAGGGCGGCCACCGGATGCTCGCCAACTGGCTGGCCGAGTGCGGCGACCCGCAGGCCGTCGACCGGTCGGCCGGGCTCGCCCCGGTGATCGGCCGGGGCTGAGGGGCGTGACCGCGGTGCGTCCGGAGGGGCGCCACCAGCCGGAGGCGGACCCGCAGGGCGGCGCGTACCAGCAGCAGTACCCCCAGGACCCCTACGCGCACGCGCCGGACCCGTACCAGCGGTACGACGGCCGGCAGCACGACGGGCCGCAGTACGGCGGGCCGCAGTACCCGCCGGGGCCGTACCAGCAGGGGCAGTACCAGGGCTACGACCCGTACCGGGAGCAGCAGCAGCGGCCGGGCGGCCACATCCCCGCCCAGCCGGGCCCGGACCAGGGCTGGGCGGGCCAGCACGGCGCCGAGGACGGCTGGTCCGTCTACGAGCAGGCCGCGCCCCCCGTCGCGCCCCAGCGGGCCGAGGAGACGCTGCGCCTGCACCTGGAGAGCCCGGAGGGGCCCGGGACGGCGCAGGCGGTGCTCGCCGCCGCCGAGACCGTCACCATGGACGCGGTGGCCGACGGACCGCGCCCGCCCGCCCCCGGCGGACGGGCCGAGCGCCGCAAGGCCGCGCAGGGACGCGGAAGGCGCCGCGCGGGCGGCCGGTCCGCCGCGGCGGACCGGCCCCGGCCGAAGGAGTCGGTGGCGGTGGTCTTCGCCCGGTTCCTCGGCGAGCTGTGCATCACCCTCGGCCTGGTGATGCTGCTCTTCGTCTCGTACCAGCTCTGGTGGACCAACGTGCAGGCCGACGCGGCCGCCGACGGGGCCCGCAGCCAGCTGGAGGAGCAGTTCGAAGCGGCCCCGCCGGCCCCGGTGGCGGGACAGCCGGCACCGGACCCGGCCAAACCGGAGACCTTCGAGCCCGGCAAGGGCTTCGCGATCATCCACATGCCGAAGCTCGGCCAGAAGTTCCCGATCGCCGAGGGCACCGCCAAGGGCTCGGTGCTCGACAGGGGCCTGGTCGGGCACTACACCGGGACCGGCATGCCGGCCGACAAGGCGGGCAACTTCGCGCTGGCCGCGCACCGCAACACCCACGGCGAGCCGTTCCGGCGGATCAACCAGCTCGGCAAGGGCGACAAGATCGTGGTGGAGACCGCGACCGCGTACTACACCTACGAGGTCACCGGCGGCATCCCGGAGACCCCGCCGTCCAACGTGAGCGTGATCAAGCCGGTGCCGAACGGCGCCGGGTACAACGGCGCGGGCCGGTACATCACGCTGACCACGTGCACGCCGGAGTTCAGTTCGAAGTACCGGCTGATCGTCTTTGGCAAGATGATCGAGGAACGGCCGCGCAGCCAGGGCAAGCCGGCCGCCCTCACCGGAGGCTGACCGCGAGCGGGCGAGTAGCAAGGGGAGAGACGTGACGCAGGAGACCGAAGCGGTGGCCGAGGAGGCCTTCCCGCAGTCCGGCCCGCAGTCCGGCCCGGGGGCCGGGGGCGGTCGCGGGCCGCGGCGCGGACGCGGGCGGGCGCTGGCCGCGCTGGGCGTCTTCGGCGAGCTGCTGATCACCGTCGGACTGGTGCTCGGCCTGTTCGTCACCTACTCGCTCTGGTGGACCGACGTGCTGGCGGACCGTTCCGCCGCCGCGGCCTCCGACCAGCTGCGCGATGCCTGGGCGATCGGCGGCCCGGCCGCCCCGCCGTCCGGCTCCGCCGCCAGCCCGGGCGCTCCGGACGGCACCGAGCTCCCGACCGTGTCGGCCGCCCCGGACGATCCGGACGGCACGGCTCCCGGCGGCGGCGCGACGGGCGGCGCAGGCGGCACGGGCGGCACCGGGACGTCCGCCGCGAGGGGCGCGGGGATCGGCTTCCTGCACGTCCCGGCGATGGGCCGGAACTACCAGGTGCTGATCCGGATGGGCACCGACACGGACACCCTGGCCGACGGCGTCGCCGGGGTCTACGAGCAGCCGTACCGCGCGGCGATGCCCTGGGACGCGTCCGGCAACTTCGCGCTGGCCGCCCACCGGGACGGGCACGGCGCGAAGTTCCACAACCTGGACGCCCTGCGCAAGGGCGACCCGATCGTCGTCGAGACCCGGGACAAGTGGTACGTCTACCGGGTCGACAGCACCCTGCCGGAGACCTCCAAGTACGACACCGGCATCGTCGCCCCGGTGCCGAAGGGCTCGGGCTACACCGAGCCCGGCCGGTACATCACGCTGACCACCTGCACCCCGGTCTACACCTCGCGCTACCGGATGGCGGTGTGGGGGAGCCTGGTGCGGGTGGACGACATGGACGCCAAGCGTACCCCGCCCGCCGAGCTGCGGCGCGGCTGAGGCCGCCCGGAGCGGCCCCGGAGCGGCCCCGCGCCGTCCGGGAGCGGCTCCGGACGGGGCCCGCGACCCAGGGACCCAGGGAACGCGCGAGGGCCCGTCGACACCGTGTCGACGGGCCCTCGCGCGTTGTCCGGGGAACGGCTCAGCCGGCCGGTCCGGTCCCGTGGCTCTCAGAGCCAGGGGAACCAGGGCGGCCTAGTTGTTGCCGTTGGGTCCCCCTTTGGTGGTCGTGGGGGTGGGGTTGGGAATGCCGGGGATTCCCGGGAGGGTGGGGGTGTCGTTCCCTTTGGGCGGGTCCACCGGCTTGGTCATCAGTCCGACCTGGGTGTTCGGGTCCACCTGGGTCCCGGCCCCCGGGTTCGAGGAGATCACGATCGCGTTCGGGTCCTGCGGGCCCGAGTCCACCCGGTACTGCAGCCCCATGCCCTGGAGGGTCTTGGTGGCCTCCTTGAGCGTGACGTTCTGCAGCGGCGGGACACTGACCTTGTCCGGCGCCTTGTAGACGGTCAGCGTGATCTTGGTGTTGGCCGGCTGCTTGCCGCCCGCCGGGCTCTGCGAGGCCACCGTGTTGACCTTGTTCGGGTCGTTGGTCGTGGTGGTCTTCGAGGCGTCCACCTGGAAGCCCGCGGCCTCCAGCGCGGCCTGCGCGGCCTCCTTCTGCTGGCCGACCACGCTCGGCACGTTGATCTTGGCCTTGCCCTGCGAGACGGTCAGCTTGACCGGGGCGGACGGGTCCGCGCCGCCGGTGGCCGGGTCCTGCGCGATGATCTGGTCCAGCGGGGCGTTGTCGTCGTCCTTGTACTCGGTCGTGACGTTGGCGAAGCCCGCGTCGGCGAGCGCCTTGATCGCCTGGTCCTTGGTCTTGCCGACCACGCTCGGCACGTTGGACTTGGCCGGGCCGGAGGACATCTGCACGGTGATCGTGGCGGCCTCGGCCACCTGGGTGCCGGCCACCGGGTTCTGCGTGCAGACCTGGTCCTTCTTGACGTTGGCGTCCGGGCAGGCGATCTTCTCGCCCTCGGTGACCACCAGCTTGGGACCGACCTGGGCGATGGCCGTCCTGGCCTCGGCCAGGGTCTTGCCGACCAGGCTGGGCGCCGTGATCTTCGGGGCGTCCTTCTTGTCGTCGCCCTTCTTGTTGCTGAACATCGCCTGGGCGACGAAGAAGGTGCCGACCAGGACCAGCACGGCGGCGACCGCCAGCACGATCCAGGAGGTGTTGCTCTTCTTCGGCGGCTCCTCGGCCCGCCGGCCGGCGCGGCCCCGAGCAGGTCACCGACGACCTGCTCCGGCTGGTCTACGGCGAC
>NZ_BAAAKJ010000435.1:0-6491 GCF_039527695.1 Kitasatospora putterlickiae | reverse complement strand
CCGGGGCGCCGCCGTAGGTCTGGCCGTAGCCGTCGTCGTAACCGCCGGCCTGGGGCTGGGCGGGGTAGCCGGCCGGGGCGGCCTGCGGCAGGACGGTGGTCGGACCGCCGGGGGCCTGCTGCGGCAGCACGTTGGTCTGGCCGTACGGGTCGTGCTGCTGCGGGTAGCCGTTCTGGTCGTAGCCGTACCCGGGGGCGCCCATGCCGTACGCGGCCGCCTGCTGGGCGGCGGCCACCGGCAGGCCGTCGAGGAAGCGCTCGATGTCGGCGCGCATCTCGTCGGCGCTCTGGTAGCGGTAGTCGCGGTCCTTGGCGAGCGCCTTGAGCACGATCGCGTCGACCTCGGGGCGCACCTCGGGGTCGAAGACGGACGGCGGCTGCGCCTCCTCCCGGACGTGCTGGTAGGCGACGGCCACCGGGGAGTCGCCGACGAACGGCGGGCGGACGGTGAGCAGCTCGTAGAGCAGGCAGCCGGTGGAGTAGAGGTCGGAGCGGGCGTCCACCTGCTCGCCCTTGGCCTGCTCCGGGGAGAGGTACTGGGCGGTGCCGATGACGGCGGAGGTCTGCGTCATCGTCATGCCGGCGTCGCCCATCGCGCGGGCGATGCCGAAGTCCATCACCTTGACGTTGCCCTGGCGGGTGAGCATGACGTTGGCGGGCTTGATGTCGCGGTGCACGATGCCGGCCCGGTGCGAGTACTCCAGGGCCTGCAGGATGCCGATGGTCATCTCCAGCGCCCGCTCCGGCAGCAGCCGGCGGCCGGAGTGCAGCAGCTCGCGCAGCGTGGAGCCCTCGACGTACTCCATCACGATGTACGGGATGGAGATGCCGTCGATGTAGTCCTCGCCGGTGTCGTACACGGCGACGATCGCGGGATGGTTCAACGACGCCGCGGACTGCGCCTCGCGGCGGAAGCGGGCCTGGAACGACGGATCACGGGCCATGTCGGCCCGGAGCGTCTTCACGGCGACGGAGCGGCCGAGCCGGGTGTCATGGGCGAGGTACACCTCGGCCATGCCGCCGCGTCCGAGGACGCCGCCGAGCTCGTACCTGCCGCCGAGGCGACGAGGCTCTTCCATAGTTCCGACCCTCTCCCTCACCCGCCGGTGAGGTTGTGACGTAGGTGTCCCCACACGCTCCGTGTGACGCCGTCCGGGCCCCGGGTGGTTCTGCGGTCAGGACCGTCCGGTGCCGCGCGGACGGCAACGGGTACACCCGTTGCTGCGGATACGCTACCGGTCGGACCGTGCGGGACCCGAGTCGGCCGCAGGCCGATATCAGACCGGTATCCGGACAGGGGTGCCGATCGTGACATTTCCCTCACTCCCGGACGCATGCCCTCACTTGCCCAGGACGGCCTGCATCACCGACTTGGCGATCGGCGCGGCGAGCCGGCCGCCGCTGATGCCGTCGCGGTTGTTGGAGCCGTCCTCGACGACCACCGCGACCGCGACCGAGCGGCCGTCGGAGCCCTGGGCGTACGAGGTGAACCAGGCGAACGGCAGGCCCGCGTTGCCCTCGCCGTGCTGGGCGGTGCCGGTCTTGCCGCCGACGGTGACGCCGGGGATCCGGGCGTTCTTGCCGGTGCCGTTCTCGACCACCGAGACCATGAGCTCCTGGAGCTTCTGCGCGGTGGCCGGGCTGACCGGCTGGGAGAACTGCTTGTCGGTGTGCTTGGAGATGGTGGTCAGCGAGGCCGAGCGCTCCTCGGCGACCAGGTAGGGCTGCATCAGGGTGCCGTTGTTGGCGATCGCCGCGGAGACCATCGCCATCTGCAGCGGGGTGGCCTGGGTGTCGTGCTGGCCGATCGCGTCCTGGGCGGTGCCGTCCGGGGTGGAGTTGGACGGGAAGACGCTCTTCACGGAGCGGATCGGCGTGTCGACGGTGCTGTTGAAGCCGAACTTCTCGGCCTGCACCCGCATCTTGTCCTTGCCCAGGTCGGCGCCCATCTTGGCGAACACCGTGTTGCAGGACTGGTCCATGCCGGACTTGATGGTGGCGTTGCCGCACTGCTCCCGGTCGGACTCGTTCTTCAGCACGAAGTTGGTGCCCGGCAGGGTGTACGGGTCCGGCGTCTGGGTCTGGTCGTCGATGTTCTGGTACAGGCCGTTCTCGAACGCCGCCGCCGCGGTGACCAGCTTGAAGGTCGAGCCGGGCGGGTACGTCTCGCGCAGCGCCCGGTTGAGCATCGGCTTGTTGGGGTCGGCGTTGAGGTCGGTCCAGGCCTTGGAGTCCGCCTCCGTGTTGCCCGCGAAGCTGCCCGGGTCGTAGGACGGCGTGGAGACCAGGGCCAGGATCGCGCCGGTCTTCGGGTCGAGCGCGACGACCGCGCCCTTCTTGTTGCCGAGCCCCTCGAAGGCGGCCTTCTGGGCCTTGGAGTTGATCGTGGTGACGACGTCGCCGCCGCGCTTCTGCTCGCCGGTCAGCATGTCCAGGGTGTTGCGGAAGAACAGCCGGTCGTCGCTGCCGGAGAGGATGCCGTCCTCCAGCTGCTCCAGTTGGCTCGACTCGAAGGCCTGCGAGGAGTAGCCGGTGACGTGGGCGTACATCTGGGGATCGATCCAGGACCGCTTGTACTTGTAGCGCAGGCCGTTCACGAAGGTGGACTGGGTGACCGGCTGGCCGTCGACGA
Organism: Kitasatospora putterlickiae; assembly: GCF_039527695.1. Taxonomy (NCBI): domain Bacteria; kingdom Bacillati; phylum Actinomycetota; class Actinomycetes; order Kitasatosporales; family Streptomycetaceae; genus Kitasatospora; species Kitasatospora putterlickiae. The sequence continues at coordinate 3,860 of NZ_BAAAKJ010000435.1, read as the reverse complement.
CGATGTTGCCGCGCGGGTAGGCGTAGCGGTCGTAGACCTGGCGCTTGTTGTGCTTGTTGCTCGCCCACTCGTCGGCCTGCACGCCCTGGATCCAGTTGGTGCGCACCATGAGGGCCAGGACCAGCACGAGGCAGAAGATCGAGACCCGGCGGATCGGCTTGTTCACGAGGCGGTACCTCCCTGGATCTCGGGTGTGGGGGTGGGTTCCACCCCGGGGCGGCGGGCGTTGTCGCTGATCTTCAGCAGGATCGCGACCAGCGCCCAGTTGGCGACCACCGAGGACCCGCCCTGGGCGAGGAACGGCATGGTCATACCGGTCAGCGGGATCAGACCGGTGACACCGCCGGCGACCACGAAGACCTGCAGTGCCATCGCCGAGGAGAGGCCGACGGCGAAGAGCTTGCCGAACGGGTCGCGGGCGGCGATCGCGGTGCGCAGGCCGCGCTGGATCAGCAGGGCGTACAGCATGAAGATCGCCATCATGCCGGTGAGGCCGAGCTCCTCGCCGAAGGAGCCGAGGATGAAGTCGCTCTTGGCGGCGAAGTCGATCAGCCAGGAACGGCCCTGCCCCAGTCCGGAGCCGGTCACCCCGCCGGAGCCGAACGACATCAGCGCCTGGCCGATCTGTTCGGTGGCGTACGGCGGATGGTTGGGCGCGAAGGCGGCCATCGGGTCGAGCCAGGCGTCGATGCGGGTCTTCACGTGGCTGGTGGTGGAGGCCACCGCGACCGCGCCGCCGACCGACATCAGCAGGCCGAAGACGATCCAGCTGGTCCGCTCGGTGGCGACGTAGAGCATCACCACGAAGAGGCCGAAGTACAGGAAGGACGAGCCGAGGTCGTTCTCGAAGACCAGGATCAGCAGGCTGAGCAGCCAGATCACGATGATCGGGCCGAGGTCGCGCCCGCGCGGCAGGTACAGGCCCATGAAGCGGCGGCTGGCCAGCGCCAGGGCGTCCCGCTTGACCATCAGGTAGCCGGCGAAGAACACGGTCAGGATGATCTTGGCGAACTCGCCGGGCTGGATCGAGAAGGCGCCCATCCGGATCCAGATCTTGGCGCCGAAGTCCTCCTTGCGCTCCGGGAAGAACGCCGGTGCGGCGAGCAGGATCAGGGCCACCACCATCGAGATGTAGGTGTAGCGCTGGAGGACCCGGTGGTCCTTCAGGAAGACCATCACCACGATGAAGCCCGCGATGCCCAGGCCCGACCACATCAGCTGGTTGGGGGCGGCCGCGAAGTTGTTGTGCAGCAGCGGCCCGGCCTTGTCGAGCCGCCAGATCATCACCAGGCCGAGCCCGTTCAGCAGGGTGGCGATCGGCAGCATCAGCGGGTCCGCGTAGGGCGCGAACCGGCGCATCAGCAGGTGCGCGATCAGCGCGAGCGCGCCCATGCCGGCGCCGTAGCCGAGCATGCCGGTCGGCAGCGTGCCGTCCATCGCCAGGCCCACGTTGGCGTACGCCAGGACCGGCAGCACCACCGCGAAGGCGAGCATCGCCAGCTCGGTGTTGCGCCGGTTCGGCGACGACTGCGGGGAGATCGTGGTGTTGCGGCGGCGCCGCGAGGACGCGCGATCGGCCGGCACGCCGGTGTCCCGGCGGCCCGCGTCGCTGCTCACGTCGAAGGTGCTCATGCTCCCGCCTCGCTGCGCCCGGCAGGGGCATTCGCCCGTACGCGCCTCTTGGTGGCTCTCCCCCGGCCCTCGGCCGGGGGGACGCCCATGCTTCGCTCACTCACGTCGTAGCCGCTCCCTGACGGCCGGCGGGCCCGCGCCGGGCGGGCCTATGTCGGGTCGCGTCCATCACGGCTTCGGGCAGGAGTCGGCGCGCTGCCGCTCCTCGTCGCTCAGGCCGGGCAGGTCGCCCTGCGGGGGGGCGGGGGCCGTCGGGGCCGCGGCGCTCTGGCTGGGCACGGCGGTCGGGGTCGGCGTGGCCGCGGGGACGCCGGCGGCCGGGGCGCGGCCGGTGGCGGACGGGCTGGGCGGCGTGGTGGCCGTCACGAACCCGGCGTGCGTCGCGACCGTCCCGGCGGCCTGCTGGGCCGGCTGCTGGCCGGGTGCCGGGGTGGTGCTCTGGGCGGGCGGGTTGGCGGCCGCGGCCCGGACGTCGGCGACCTTCCGGCAGAACGCGGCCTGCTCGCCCAGCTTCCGCACCTTGTCGTCGGCGTCGCCGAGGCTGACCGCCGAGATGGTGTTGGTGACGTGGGTGCGCTGGTCCTGCGGCAGGTACTTGAGTTCGATGTCCTTGTACGGCGTGTGCACCGAGGACAGGCTCAGGCCGGCCAGGCTCTGGTTGACGCCCTGGTAGACCGCGACGTGGTCGCCCTCGGCGCCGACGTAGTACTGGCTCTGGGTCCACTGGTAGCCGAAGAAGCCGCCCGCGCCGAGCAGGCCCACGGTGACCAGGCCGATCAGCGAGAAGGTCAGCGCCCGGTTCCCGCGCTTCTTGCGGGGCGGCCCGTCGTCGTAGTCCTCGGCCCCGTAGACCGGGGGCTCGGTGCCGTCACGGCCCCCCGGGTAGCCCTCGGCCGGCCCGAAGCCGTCCTGGCCGTCCGGGTGGCCGGCGCCGTAGCCCTCGGCGGGGCCGAAGGCGCCCTGCGGGCCGCGGCCCAGTCCGGCGGCGCGGCCGGCCGGGGTGTCCGCGATCGAGCGGTCGGCGGCGGCCGAGGACGGCGGGGTCTCGGCGACCGCGCCGACCACCACCGGCACGTCGTTGAACCGGCCGCTCAGGGTGTCCGTGGCGCCGACGTCCAGGACGTCCGCCACGATGCAGGTGATGTTGTCCGGGCCGCCGCCGCGCAGGGCGAGCTGGATCAGCTCCTGCACGGTCTGCTCGGGCGAGTAGAAGCTGCCCAGGGTCTCCTGGAGGGTCTGGTGGCTGACCGGGCCGGAGAGGCCGTCGGAGCAGATCAGGTAGCGGTCGCCGGCCCGGACCTCGCGGATCGACAGGTCGGGCTCGACCTGGCCGCGGCCGTCCAGGGCGCGCATCAGCAGCGAGCGCTGCGGGTGGGTCTCGGCCTCCTCGGGCGTGATCCGGCCCTCGTCGACCAGCCGCTGCACCCAGGTGTGGTCCTGGGTGATCTGCACCAGCGCGCCGTCCCGCAGCAGGTAGGCGCGGGAGTCGCCGACGTGCACCAGGCCCATCCGCTGGCCGGTCCAGAGCATCGCGGTGAGGGTGCAGCCCATGCCCTCCAGCTGCGGATCCTCCTCGACCATCTGGCGGAGCCGGTCGTTGGCGCCCTGGACCGCGTCGCCGAGCAGGGTCAGCAGGTCGGCGCCCGGTACGTCCTCGTCCAGCCGGACGATCGAACCGAGCACCTCGGAGGACGCGACCTCACCGGCCGCCGCGCCGCCCATGCCGTCGGCCACGGCCAGCAACCGCGGGCCGGCATAGCCGGAGTCCTCGTTCCCCTCCCGGATCAGTCCCTTGTGGGAGCCGGCGGCGAAGCGCAGCACCAGGGTCATGCGACCTGTGCCCCCCTCTGGGTCATGGACGGGATGCTGTCCCTCATGCGCTACTACTTCCGCAGTTCGATGACGGTCCTGCCGATACGGATCGGCGTGCCCGGCTGGAGCGGGGTCGGCGCGGTCAGGCGCTGACGGTCCAGATAGGTGCCGTTGGTGGAGCCTAGATCCTCCACCGTCCACTGCCCAGTCTGGTCGGGATAGATCCTGGCATGCCGGGAGGACGCGTAGTCGTCGTCCAGCACGATGGTGGAGTCGTGGGCCCGGCCGAGCGTGATGGTCTGGCCCTGCAGCGCGACGGTGGTGCCGGCCAGCGAGCCCTGCACCACGACGAGCTGGGTCGGGGCACCGCGGCGCCGCCCGCCGCCCTGCGTCTGCGGGCCGCCGGGGGCCGGCTG
>NZ_BAAAKJ010000434.1:10991-20395 GCF_039527695.1 Kitasatospora putterlickiae | reverse complement strand
CACCGGCGGCGGCACCGACCGGCACCGGCTGCTCCTCGCCGCCGCCGCGGCGCTCACGGCCGGGGGCCGAGCCCGGGGCACGGTGCTTGAGCGCGGCGCGCAGGTGCGAGCGGCCGCGGTGGATGCGGCTGCGGACGGTGCCGAGCTTGACGCCGAGCGTGGCCGCGATCTCCTCGTAGGAGAGGCCCTCGATGTCGCAGAGGACGACGGCGGCGCGGAACTCGGGCGCCAGGGTGTCCAGCGCGTGCTGGACGTCGGCGTCGAAGTGGGTGTCGCTGAAGTGCTGGGCCGGGCTGGGCTCGCGGGAGGCCAGGCGCTCGGCCGCGTCCTCGCCGAGCGCGTCGAAGCGGATGCGCTGGCGGCGGCGGACCATGTCCAGGAACAGGTTGGTGGTGATCCGGTGCAGCCAGCCCTCGAACGTGCCGGGGGTGTAGGTCGACAGCGAGCGGAACACCCGGACGAAGACCTCCTGGGTGAGGTCCTCGGCGTCGTGCTGGTTGCCCGTCAGGCGGTAGGCGAGACGGTAGACGCGGGCGCTGTGGGCCTCGACGATCTCCTCCCACGTGGGGGGAGTCCAGGTCTGCGCGTCGGGGCCCTCGGCGAAGGTCGCGAGGGCGGGAGCCTCGGCGGTACCGGCGGCGGGCGCCTCGGGCGCGGGGGCCGGCTGGTCCAGGGTGGAGTGCGCAGGCTGGTTCATCACGGGCTTCGGCGTACGGGTCGACGCGGTGCCGCGGGAGTGCCGCCGCACAGGGACGTCGCCCTCGGCCACACCTCCTCGGTCGGCTCTTCTGCCCAGCAGGGCCACCACCATATCCACCTCGCCCGTCAAGCCCGGATAAGAACCGCCCGGGACCACCCGGGACGTCCGACCCGGATGACGGCCCGGAGGGTGTCCGGGACGTCCCGTTTCCCCGGGTCCCTGCCGAACCAACGGCCCGCCGCCGTACGCGGTTCCCGTCCGGCCAGTAATCTGTGGCAGGAAATATCGACATCCGCTCGGCACCGGGCCGCCACCCGGGGCTCCGAAAGAGGCAGCCATCAGCGAGTTCGGGCCCGCACGCGCGGCTCTCGCCGACACCTACGTCGGCGAGGACGCGGTGCTGACCTACGCCCGGGCGCAGTCCGCGCGGACCGGGATCCGGGCGATCGGGCCGAGCGGCGGCGCCTGTCTGCGGCTGCTGGCCGCCGCGCTGGACGCCAAGGCGGTGGCCGAGATCGGCACCGGGACCGGCGTCTCCGGGGTGTACCTGCTGCGCGGGATGCGGCCGGACGGCGTGCTCACCACCGTCGACTCCGAGCCGGTGCGCCAGCAACTGGCGAAGGAGGCCTACCAGGCGGCCGGGTTCGCGGCCAACCGGTCGCGGTTCATACCGGGCCGGGCGCTGGAGGTGCTGCCGCGGCTCGCGGACGGCCAGTACGACCTGGTGTTCTGCGACGGCGACCCGGCGGAGTCCAGGGAGTACCTGGCGGAGTCGCTGCGGCTGCTGCGGCCGGGCGGGATGGTCTGCTTCGAGGGCGTGTTCCAGGAGGGCCGGCTGGCCGAGCCGGAACTGCGGGACCCGCAGACGCAGTCGGTGCGGGACCTGGTCCAGGCCGTCCGGGAGAGCGAGGCGCTGCTGCCCGCGCTGCTGCCGGTCTCGGACGGGCTGCTCTGCGCCGTGAAGCGCTGAGGTCCGGGGAAAGTACGGGGCCCGGGCCGACACGATGGTCGTACCCGGGCCCGGCAGCACATCTCCAGGAGATGGCGAGCACCCGCTGCGGTCAGCCGCAGGCCTTCTTCAGGGCCTCGCCGAGGGCGTCGGCCTCGTCAGGCGTGAGCTCCACCACGAGGCGTCCGCCGCCTTCGAGCGGAACGCGCATGATGATGCCCCGCCCCTCTTTGGTGACTTCGAGCGGGCCGTCACCCGTCCGCGGCTTCATGGCCGCCATGCTCGTTCCCCTTCCTGCAACCGCTCAGCTACGCACCGGCAGTCCGTCCACCGCCGGTATCGAACGCATTGATCGGAAGCCATTATCCCGCATGCCACGGCCTGATGACCAACATCACTCTCGGTGCAACCTCGTGCGGATTACCGCAATCACGCACATTTTCCGCCATAAGCCCCGGCGCGGCGGCGGTCGGTACGCCGCCGAAAGGTGCGATACCTCACACTCCCCAGGGGGCCCGGCACTCCGGCATCCTGGCGGGACGACCGCGACGATCAACGCCGACCACGAGCAAGGGAGCCCTCGCCCATGTCCGATTCCGTGCTGTACGAGCTGGACGGCGGCCTGGCCGTCATCACCCTCAACCGCCCCGAGGCGATGAACGCGCTGGACGTGGCGACCAAGGTGGCGCTGCGCGACACCGTGACCGCCGCGGCCGGGGACCCGGCGGTGCGGGCGGTGCTGCTGACCGGCGCGGGCGACCGGGCGTTCTGCGTCGGGCAGGACCTCAAGGAGCACCTGGGCCTGCTGAAGCGGGCCGAGGAGACCGGCGAGGGCGCGCTGAGGACCGTCGCCGAGCACTACAACCCGCTGCTGCGGGCGCTGGCCGGGATGCGCAAGCCGACGGTGGCCGCGGTCGGCGGGGTGGCGGCCGGCGCGGGCTCCTCGCTGGCCTTCGCCTGCGACTTCCGGATCCTCGCGGACACCGCCGGCTTCAACACCGCGTTCGCCGGGATCGCGCTGACCGCCGACTCCGGCGCCTCCTGGACGCTGCCGCGGCTGGTCGGGCACGCCAGGGCGACCGAACTGCTGATGCTGCCGCGCACCGTGAAGGCGGCCGAGGCGAGGGAGCTGGGCCTGGCCACCAAGGTCGTGCCGGCCGCCGAACTGGCCGCCACCGCCCGGGCGTTCGCCAAGGAGCTGGCCGAGGGCCCGACGGTGGCCTACGGCGCGATCAAGGAGTCGCTGGCCTACGGCGCCTCGCACTCGCTGAGCGAACTGCTCGACAAGGAGGACGAGCTGCAGACGCTGGCCGGCGAGAGCGAGGACCACCGGATCGCGGTCCGCGCCTTCATCGCCAAGGAGAAGCCGACCTACCTGGGGCGCTAGCCTGCCCCGCCGGGCTCCCCGGAGCTCACCGGACGCCCCGGGCGTGGCAGTCGGCGAGGTGGTCGTCGACCAGCCCGCAGGCCTGCATCAGCGCGTACGCGGTGGTCGGGCCGACGAACCGGAAGCCGGCCTTCTTCAGGGCCTTGGCCAGCGCCGTCGACTCGGGCGTGACGGCCGGCACCTCGCCGAGCGTGCGGGGCGCCGGCCGCTCCGGGTCCCCGGCGAACCCCCAGATCAGTGCGTCCAGTCCGCCGTCGAGGTCACGCGCGACCTTGGCGTTGGCGATCGCCGCCTCGATCTTGGCCCGGTTGCGGATGATGCCGGTGTCGGCGAGCAGCCGCTCGACGTCGGCCGCGCCGAACCCGGCCACCTCGGCGATCTCGAAGCCCGCGAAGGCCGCCCGGAAGCCCTCGCGGCGGCGCAGGATGGTGATCCAGGACAGGCCGGACTGGAAGGCCTCCAGGCAGACGCGCTCGAACAGCGCGTCGTCGCCGCGCACCGGGCGTCCCCACTCGGTGTCGTGGTAGAGCCGGTAGTCGTCCGCCGAGTCGCCCCAGCCGCAGCGGCGCAGCCCGTCCGCGCCGAGGACGGCGCCGACGGGCTCCGCGCTCACTTCGACCCCTCGGGCTTCGCGTCCTCGGGAGCCGGCTCCGCGGCGGCCGCGGGGGCCTTGGCGAGGGCGACGGCCGGCTCGACGACCCGGGCGAACTCCTCCAGGCCGGGCAGCGGTTCGGCGCCGGGCTCCGGACGGTCGTCCGCCTCGACGGCGCCGCGCACCGCGGCCAGCGCCTCCAGTTCGGCGATCCGGGCGTCCCGGTGGGCGAGTTCGGCGCCCAGCCGGTCGAGCACGTCGTCCACCTCGTCCATCCGGTAGCCGCGCACCGCCATCGGCAGGCGCAGCGCCTCGACGTCGCCCTGGCCCAGCGGACGGTCCTGCGGCAGCCGGGCGGAGACGCGGTCCTGCACGGCCTCCGGCAGCGAACCGCCGCCGCCCAGTGCCACCAGCGCGGCGCCGCCGACCACCACGGCCATCGCCACCACGATCACCCAGAACACGAGCGGTCCTCCCGATTTTCCGGCCGGCCCCCACTGGAGTGGGATCATGGTCCCGATGGGCCGGGGGCCATCATCGCACTCGCAGCGGCTGTGGAGGAGACATCGGTGGCACTGCGCCTGGGACCACGGGAATTCGGCGACGACGAGCTGGTGATCATGGCGATCGTCAACCGCACACCGGACTCCTTCTTCGACAAGGGCGCGACGTTCGCCGACGAGGCCGCGTTCGCCGCCGCCGACCGTGCGGTGGCCGAGGGCGCCGCGATCCTGGACATCGGCGGGGTGAAGGCCGGTCCGGGTGACGAGGTGACCGTCGAGGAGGAGCTGCGGCGCACCGTGCCGTTCGTGGCGGAGCTGCGCAAGCGCCACCCGGAGGCCGTGATCAGCGTCGACACCTGGCGGCACGAGGTCGGCGAGGCGGTCTGCGAGGTGGGCGCGGACCTGCTGAACGACGCCTGGGGCGGGGTGGACCCGCGGCTGGCCGAGGTGGCCGCCCGCTACGGCGCCGGACTGGTCTGCACCCACGCCGGCGGCGCCGAGCCGCGCACCCGGCCGCACCGGGCCGGCTACCAGGACGTGATGGCGGACATCCTGCGGGTGACCGTCGGCCTGGCCGAGCGGGCGGTGGAGCTGGGCGTGCGGCGGGACGCGGTGATCATCGACCCGGGGCACGACTTCGGGAAGAACACCCGGCACTCGCTGGAGGCGACCCGGCGGCTGCCGGAGATGACCGCCACCGGGTTCCCGGTGCTGGTGTCGCTCTCCAACAAGGACTTCGTCGGCGAGACGCTCGACAAGCCGGTCGACGAGCGGCTGCTCGGCACGCTGGCGACCACGGCGGTCTCCGCCTGGCTGGGCGCCCAGGTGTACCGGGTGCACCAGGTGGCGGAGACCCGGCAGGTGCTGGACATGGTCGCCTCGATCCGCGGCACCCGCCCCCCGGCGGTCGCCCGCCGGGGGCTGGCCTGAGCGGCCTCCTGACGGCGCCCGGCTCGCGGCTGCGCCGGGTCGGGCGCCCGCGCTAGATCTCGTTCACCGGACGACGGGCCTCGGCGAGGATCTTCATGACCTCGTCGATCTCGTCGGTGACGTGGAACAGCTCCAGGTCGTGCGGGGCCGCCTTGCCCTGCGCGACCAGGGTGTTCCGCAGCCAGTCGACCAGCCCGCCCCAGTAGGCGCTGCCGAAGAGGATCACCGGGAAGCGGGTGACCTTCTTCGTCTGCACCAGGGTGAGCGCCTCGAACAGCTCGTCCAGGGTGCCGAGCCCGCCGGGCAGCACGACGAAGCCCTGCGCGTACTTCACGAACATCGTCTTGCGGACGAAGAAGTAGCGGAAGTTCAGCCCGAGGTCGACGAACTCGTTGAGCCCCTGTTCGAAGGGCAGCTCGATGCCGAGCCCGACGCTGAGCCCGCCGGCGTCCGAGGCGCCGCGGTTGGCCGCCTCCATCGCGCCCGGGCCGCCGCCGGTGATCACCGCGTAGCCGGCCTCGGCCAGCGCCCGGCCGATCGCCACGCCCGCCGCGTACTCGGGCGAGTCGACCGGGGTCCGGGCGGAGCCGAAGACGCTGACCGCGGGCGGGAGTTCGGCCAGCGCGCCGAAGCCCTCGACGAACTCGGAGGTGATCCGCAGCACCCGCCACGGGTCGGTGTGCAGCCAGTCGGTGGGACCGGTGGTGTCCAGCAGGCGCTGGTCCGTGGTGCTCTCGCCGACCTGGTCCCGGCGCACCAGCACCGGGCCCTTCTGCTTCTCGGGCCACGCCTTCTTCGGGCGCGGCTCGCCCACCTGCTCGGGGCCGTGCCCGTAGTGCTTTTCGTCTCCAGTGCCTGTCATGACGAAACCCTACGCCCGCCCCTCCCCTTTTTCAGGCAACGCCGGAAGGTCGGTTGGGCGACCGGAAGATGGCCTTCGGCCGATGGCCGGACGGCCGGCTCAGGCGGTCAGCCAGGCGCGCAGCCGCTCCTCGGTCACGGCGATGGCGCTCAGCGAGCAGTGCTCGTCGCGCTTGTGCGCCATGTTCGGGTCGCCGGGGCCGTAGTTGACCGCCGGGACGCCGAGCGCGCTGAACCGGGCCACGTCCGTCCAGCCGAACTTGGCGCGGGCGGTGCCGCCGGTCGCGGCGAGGAACGCCCGCGCGGCCGGCTGGTTCAGGCCGGGCAGCGCCCCGGGGGCGAAGTCGGTGACGGTGACCTCGAAGCCGTCGAAGACCTCGCGCACGTGCTTCTCGGCGCCGGCCTCGTCGCGGTCCGGGGCGAAGCGGAAGTTGACCGTCACCACGCACTCGTCGGGGATGACGTTGCCGGCCACGCCGCCGTCGATGCGCACCGCGTTGAGGCCCTCGTGGTACTCCAGCCCGTCGATCTCGACCAGGCGCGGCCGGTACTCGGAGAGCCGGCGCAGCACCTCGCCCGCCTTGTGGATGGCGTTGTCGCCGAGCCAGCTGCGGGCCGCGTGGGCGCGGACGCCGCCGAGCCGGACCTGCGCGCGCAGGGTGCCCTGGCAGCCGCCCTCGACGACGGCTCCGCTGGGCTCCATCAGCACGGCGAAGTCGGCGGCCAGCCAGTCGGGGTGGGCCTGGGCGAGATGGCCGAGGCCGTTGCGGCCGGCCTCCACCTCCTCGCAGTCGTAGAAGACGAAGGTGAGGTCCCGGTTGGGCTCGGGCAGGGTGGCGGCGAGCCGGAGCTGCACGGCGACGCCGGCCTTCATGTCCGAGGTGCCGCAGCCGTAGAGCAGGTCGCCCTCGACCCAGGAGGGCAGGTTGTCGGCGATCGGCACGGTGTCGATGTGGCCGGCGAGCACGACGCGCTCGGAGCGGCCGAGGTCGGTGCGGGCGACCACGTTGTTGCCGTACCGGTCGACGGTGAGGTGCGGGTAGACCCGCAGGGCCGCCTCCACGGCGTCGGCGAGCGCCTGCTCGTCGCCGCTGACGGAGGGGAAGTCGACCAGCTGGGCGGTCAGCGCGCCGCCGTCGAGGGTGAGGTCCAGGGGCGTCTTCGGGCTGCTCATGGTTGCCCAGCCTAGTCGCGCCGGGCCCGCCCCCGACCCGTCGCCGGGTCGGAGCGCCCCGGAGGCGAGCGGGCGATCCCGGCACGCCCCGCCCCGAGCGGGATCCGGGCGAGCGGGCGAATCACATCCCCGGAGGCGAGTGGGCGAATTACAGCAACCGGAGGCCACCGTACATCCGTCCGAGTGGGTACGGTGTCGGTTCGGAAGTGCTCGGCGGAGAGGGGTGGCGGTGGCGAGGCGAGAGGGCGGCGGCGGTGGGCGCCGCAGGCCGCTGCGGGCGGTGCTGATCGGTCTGCTGGTGTTGGCCGTGGTCGCGGTGGCGGTGTTCTGGCTTCGCGACAACAAGCTGCTGACCCCCGAGGGCTGCTCGGTGAAGACGCCCGCCGGCGAGGGCACGCTGGAGCTCCCGCAGACCGCCAACGCGGCGACCATCGCCGCCGTCGCGCACGCCCGCGGTCTGCCGGACCGGGCGGTGACCATCTCGCTGGCCACCGCGATGCAGGAGTCCAAGATCCGCAACCTGACCGGCGGCGACCGGGACTCGGTGGGCCTGTTCCAGCAGCGGCCCTCGCAGGGCTGGGGCACCGTGCAGCAGATCATGGACCCGGTCTACGCGACCAACAAGTTCCTGGACGGCCTGGTCAAGGTCCCCGGCTACACCCGGCTGCCGCTGACCGACGCGGCCCAGCAGGTGCAGAAGAGCGGCTACCCGCAGGCCTACGCCAAGCACGAGACCAAGGCCACCCTGCTGGCCTCCGCGCTGACCGGCCGCGAGGCGGCCTCGCTGAACTGCGTGGTGCACGACTTCGCCGCGCCGGACGACGGGGAGGAGGGCGCGACCCCGGCGGCCGCCCCGGACCGGGCCCAGGTGCTGAGCGACCGGGTGCGCCGGGAGTTCGGCCGGACGGTGACCCCGGCCACCGGCCACGCCTCCACGATCAAGGGCGCGGAGAACGCCGTCGCGCTGACCCCGGACCCGACCGCGTCCACCGACTCCGGCCCGGACGCCGAGCGGCAGAACGGCTGGGCGGTGGCCCACTGGGCGGTGTCGCAGGCGCAGAAGCTGGGCATCGAGACCGTCGCGTACGACGGGAGGATCTGGCGGAAGGCGAAGTCCGAGGACGGCTGGAAGCCGCAGCCGACCGGGACCTCGACCAAGCTGGTGCTGGTCTCGCTGGCCGCCCCCGGGAAGGCCTGAGGCCGACGGCCCGCGGCCGTTGACGCACTGGTGTCCGGGTTGCCGCCGCCCGGGTGATTCACGTCAACCCGGGTGGACGGCGCCCCGGCCGGGGCGGGCGGGGCGCAGAACCGTCACTCCCGTTGGCCGCCCTGGACGCGCACCCCCGGCCCGGTGTCCGAGGCGACGCCCCGAGCGGTCCTACCATCCGATGGTCGGCCCGACGTTTTCCTTGCACGGCCCGAAACCTTCTGGCTTCTCAAGCGGTAACCACGTCGTCCGCCCGGCGGACGGGACGGACCCAGACCCTCCTGAGGAGCCCCATGTCTCACCCCCTCACGCGTCGGATCGCCCAGGCCGCGCTGCTCGTGGCGGCTGGCGCGACCCCGCTGGTCGCGGCCGGCTCCGCGTCCGCCGCCGACGCCCTGCTGCCGAAGGGCGACCTGGCCGCCCCGCTGGGCCAGCTCACCAACACCGACGCCGGGTCCACCCTGCAGCACACCACCCACCAGCTGGGCCAGGCCGCCGGGAACACCGGGGCCGCCACCGTCGCCGCGGGCGTGCCCGCCGCCGCCGACGCGACCGGCAGCATCGTCGCCCAGCAGCTCCCCGAGGCGAACGAGAAGGCCGGCTCGCTGACCGCGCCGCTCGACAAGACCGCCGCCACCACCGGTGAGCTCGCCAACGTCACCCCGAAGGTCGCCCGGACCCTGGCCGGCAAGCTCGGCGAGGCCGTCACCGGCAAGAGCGCCACCCCGCAGCGCGGCGCGCAGGCCGGCCTCAGCGAGGTCGGCGGGCTCGCCAACGCCGTCCCCGGCGCCGGCGGGGTCGTCCAGGCCGTCCCCAGCACCAGCACCGTCACCGACGCGCTGCCGATCGGCGCGGTCACCCGGGCGCTGCCCACCGGCCTGCCCGGCGCCGACGTGCTCGGCCTGGCCGAGCACGGATCGGCCAACCGCCTCGGCGGCGCCGACCTCGGCCCGAACAGCCCGCTGAACGGCCTGTCCGGCCTGACCAGCGCGCTCGGCCCGGTCGGCGGCCTGCTGAGCGGCCTCAACGGCGGCTCCTTCAGCGGCGTGCCGCTCGGCTGAGCCCCGCACCGCGGCTGAGAACGCGGGAAGGGCCGGCGTC
>NZ_BAAAKJ010000434.1:7731-10976 GCF_039527695.1 Kitasatospora putterlickiae | reverse complement strand
CCTTCCCGCGCTCGTCCGGCTACCGCGCGGCGGCCGCCGCGCTCAGCCGCTCCACGGCCGCCGCGACCCGCTCGTCGGTCGCGGTGAACGCGACCCGCACGAACCGGGCGCCCGCCGGACCGTAGAAGTCACCGGGCGCCACCAGGATGCCCAGCTCCGCGAGTTCGGCCACCGTCTCCCAGCACGGCCGGTCCTGGGTCGCCCACAGGTAGAGGCTGGCCTCCGAGTGCTCGATCCGGAAGCCGTACGCCTCCAGCGCCGCCCGCAGCGCCGCGCGCCGGGCCGCGTACCGCTCCCGCTGCTCGGCGACGTGCGCGTCGTCCCCGAGCGCGGCGGCCGTCGCCGCCTGCACCGGGGCCGGCACGATCATGCCGCCGTGCTTGCGCACCTCCAGCAGCTCCTTGACCACCACCGGGTCGCCCGCCACGAAGGACGCGCGGTAGCCGGCCAGGTTGGAGCGCTTGGACAGCGAGTGCACCGCCAGCAGGCCCTCGTGGCCGCCCTCGCCGCACACCTCGGGGTGCAGCACGGAGACCGGCTCGGCCTCCCAGCCGAGCTCCAGGTAGCACTCGTCGCTGACCAGCAGCGCCCGGTGCTCGCGCGCCCAGGCCACCGCGCGGCGCAGCTCCCGCGCACCGAGCACCCGGCCGGTCGGGTTGGACGGCGAGTTGACCCAGAGCAGGCGCACCCGGGAGCCGTCCAGCTCGTCCACCGAGTCGTACTCGACCGGCTCGGCGCCGCACAGCCGGGCGCCCACCTCGTACGTCGGGTAGGCCAGCCGCGGGTAGGCGACCTGGTCACCGGGGCCGAGGCCCAGCTGGGTCGGCAGCCAGGCGACCAGCTCCTTGGAGCCGACGGTCGGCAGGACGGCCCGCGGGCCGATCTCGGCGCCGAGCCGGTGGCGCAGCCAGCCGGCGATCGCCTCGCGCAGTTCCAGCGGGCCCCAGACGGTCGGGTAGCCGGGGGTGTCGGTGGCCGCGGCGAGCGCCTTCTGGATCACCTCGGGCACCGGGTCGACCGGGGTGCCGACGGAGAAGTCGCAGAGCCCGCCGGGGTGGGCCAGCGCGGTCGTCTTGTACGGCTCCAGCTTGTCCCAGGGGAACACCGGCAGGAGGTCCGAAACGCGGCGCGCCGCCCCCGGGTGGCCCGGGAACGGCGCGTGCGTGCTGTTCTTGGTAGTCACAGCTCAGTTGCCACCAGTCGTCAGTGGTCGGCGTTCTGCGGCGGCAGAGCGGCGATGAACGGGTGGTCGCGCTCGATCAGGCCGAGCTTCGAGGCACCACCGGGCGAGCCGAGGTCGTCGAAGAACTCGACGTTCGCCTTGTAGTAGTCCTTCCACTCCTCCGGCGTGTCGTCCTCGTAGAAGATCGCCTCGACCGGGCAGACCGGCTCACAAGCGCCACAGTCGACACACTCATCCGGGTGGATGTAGAGCGATCGCTCGCCCTCGTAGATGCAGTCAACCGGGCACTCTTCGATGCACGCCTTGTCCTTGACGTCGACACAAGGCTGCGCGATGACGTAGGTCACGCTGTCGTTCCTCCTCGGAAGGGCTCGGCGGCCCATTCTGTTTTCTCGCGTGCGCGGGTGAGCGCGGCGTCGTCGATGCCCGCCCCTAGTATCGCGGGTCGGAGACCGCAAATGCACAGGAGGTGCCCAGATGGCCGCCGAAGGGCCGGTTCAGGACCGTCCGGAGGTCCGGATAGATCGCTCTGACGTGGGCCGCAGGGTCAGTGTCCGGCGGCTCTCCGGGTTCGCCGACGACCACCGGCCGGTGTTCCGCGATGTGATCGGTGTGCTCACATCCTGGGACGACGGCGGGCTCACGGTGGAACCGAAGGCCGGCGGGCCGGTCTCCTTCGACGAGCGGCTGCTGGTCGCGGGCAAGCCGGTGCCGCTCTTCCCGGCCCGGCGAGCGCCGCTGCCGCGGACCGGTCCAGCCGAGCTCCAGCGGATCGCCGCGCGCGGCTGGCCCGCCGTCGAGCGGGAGCCGCTGGGCGAGTGGACGCTGCGCGCCTCGGCCGGCTTCACCCGGCGGGCCAACTCCGTGCAGGCGCTCGGCGACCCCGGCATGCCCCTCGACCGGGCGCTCACCACCGCGCGCGAGTGGTACGCGGCGCGCGGGCTGCCGGCCTGGGTGGAGGTCACCACCCCCGGCACACCGGAGGCGCTGCGCGCCGAGCTGGACCGGCTGGGCGCGGCGTACGCGCCGACCCTGGTCCGGGTGGCCGGGCTCGCACCGCTGAGCCGGCTCGGGGACCGGGCCGGCCGGGACCGGGTGCGGCTGGCGCGGACCGCCTCGTCCGACTGGATGTCGCTGTACCGGCGGGTGAGTGGCGACCCGGCGGTGGAGGAGGCCGCCCGCGCGGTGGTCCACGGCGGCCCGTCGGTCTGGTTCGCGACCGTCCACGACGGCTACGGCTGCCAGGCCGAGGGCGACGGCACCCCGCCCGTGCTCGCCATCGGACGCTGTGTCGTCGACGGACCGTGGGCCTGCTTCAGCGCCGTCGAGGTCGCGCCGTGGGCCCGCCGCCGGGGCCTGGCCACGGCGGTGATGGCGGTGCTCGCCGCCCGGGCCGCCGAGGAGGGCGCGACCGGCGCCTACCTGCAGGTGGAGGCGGACAACGCCGGGGCGATCGCGCTCTATGACGGATTGGGCTTCACGACCAGTCACACTTACCACTACGCGCTCCTGCCCCAGGGATAGGGCGCCGCCCCGGAACCGCCCGTCCTGGAACCGCCCGTCCTACGAAAGCCGCCGCCACCGCCGTGACCGAGCAGAGCAGAGCACGCTTCCGGACCGAGGCCCGGGCCGAGCACCCCGATCCGGTGCTGCTGTGCCTGCTCGCGGCCGCCGAGCACACCCACGCCCCCGACCCCGACGACCCGGACGACCTCCAGGGCCCGCCCTCCGCCGACGCCCTGCTCGCCGCCTGCTCGGCGGCCCTGGAGCGGCACGCGGCCGCCGTCCGGCTCGCCGTCGCCGAGCGGGCCCCGGCCGGGCCGGAGGAGACCGCGGCGCTGCTGGCCGCCGTCCTCGGCGGGCGCGAGCGCTTCCACGGGCGGCAGTCCGACTACCGGCGGCTGGAGTCCTCGCTGTTGCCCGACGTGCTGCGGCGCCGGCGCGGGCTGCCGATCATGCTCGCCCTGGTCTGGTCCGCCGTCGCCCGGCGGGCCGGGCTCACCGTGCACGGCATCGCCCTGCCCGGCCACTTCATCGTCGCGGTCGGCGGGCCCGCCGGCGG
>NZ_BAAAKJ010000434.1:4981-7725 GCF_039527695.1 Kitasatospora putterlickiae | reverse complement strand
GCCGGCGGCGACGACTTCGTCCTGGCCGACCCGTTCCACGGCGGCCGGCTGCTCGACCTCGACGACGTGGCCCGGCTGGTGCGCGCCGGCGGGCACGAGTTCACGCCCGAGCTGCTCACGCCCGCGCAGCCGCTGGACGTCGTGCTGCGGGTGCTCGGCAACATCCGGGCCTGGGCCGCCGACCGCCCCGAGCACGCCCGCACCCAGCTGTGGGCCACCGAACTCGCCCTGCTGCTCCCCCGCCACCCCGCCCAGCTCCGCCTCGAACGCGCCGAGCTGCTGGTGCGCACCGGCGACTTCCTGGGCGGCGCGCGGGAGATGGACGAGTACGCCGGGATCCTGGACGCCTTCGACCCGGACGCCGCCACCAAGGTCCGCCAGGAGGCCCGGGCCGCCCGCCACCGGCTGAACTGAGGCGGACCGTCGCAGGCGGCGCCAGGCCCGTTCACCCACCCCGCCCCGTGGCGGCACGGGCCCTTGAGTCTCCCCCGGGGGGAGACGGCAGGCTGAGGCCATGCGGGACGACGGACTCCACAGCACCCTGTACTCCATCGGCGAACTGGCCCGGCGCACCGGGCTGACGGTGAAGGCCGTCCGGTTCTACGCCGACACCGGGCTCGTCCCGCCCACCAGCCGCACGGCGGCCGGCTACCGCCGCTTCGACGTGCACGCGGCGGCCCGGCTCGACCTGGTCCGCACCCTGCGGGAACTGGGCCTCGACCTGGCCACGGTGCGGCGGGTGCTGGACCGTTCCGCCCCGCTGCGCGAGGTGGCGGCCGCGCACGCCGACGCGCTGGACGTGCAGATCCGCACGCTCCGGCTGCGCCGGACGGTGCTGCGGGCGATCGCCGAACGCGGTTCCACGACCGAGGAGATGAGAAGGATGCACCAGCTCGCGACACTGTCCGACGCCGAACGCCGACGACTGATCCACGACTTCATCGACGCCGCGTTCGGCGGCCTGGACGCCAACCCGGAGTTCGTCGCGATGATGCGCTCCGCGATGCCGGGGCTGCCGGACGAGCCGACCGCCGAACAGATCGACGCCTGGGTGGAGTTGGGCGAGCTGGTGCAGGACGAGGACTTCCGCGCCGCGGTCCGCCGGATGGCCGGGCACCAGGCGGCCGAGCGGGCCGCGGGCGATGACACCGGCCTGCACATCGCGCTCTCCGAGACCGTCCGCGACACCGTGACCGCCGCCATCGCCGCGGGCGTCGCCCCCGGCTCACCGGCCGCCCGCCCCGTCCTGGACCCGCTCACCGCCGCCTACGCCGCCACCTTCGGCCGGCCGGACGACGCCGCCCTGCGGGCCTGGATCCTCGACCGCGTCGAGACCGCCAACGACGCCCGGGCCGAGCGCTACTGGCACCTCCTGGCCACCGTCAACGGCTGGCCGGTCCCGGAGAGCCTGCGCGAGGTCTTCGCCTGGTTCACCGCCGCCCTGCGGGCCTCGCTGGAGTAAGAAGTCGGACCGGCCGACTTCCCACTCCGGCGAGGCCATAACCCGGTTGCGCCCGCCCGGCTTTCGGGATGGCATGCGGGGAGCAGCGGATCGGGAGGAGACCGGGGATGGGCGTGGAGTGGCGGGAGGTGCCCGCGGACGGTGAGCCGGGGGCGGTCCTGGCGGTGGTGCGGCGGTGCCTCGCGGTGGACGGCGGGCTGCCGGTGACGGGGGAACCGTCCTTCGTCGACCAGCGGTACCGCGCCCCGGGGGCCGTCCGGATCGGGGCCTACGCACAGGGGCGGCTGGTGGCCTGCGGGGCGGCGCGGCCCGCCGCCGGCCGGTGGTCGCTGGTGGGCGCGGTGGATCCGGACTTCCGGGGGCGGGGGCTCGGCGGGGAGCTGCTGGACCGGCTGCTGGCGGCGGCCGGGGCCGTCGTCCAGGTGCAGACGGAGGCGCTGACGCCCGCCGCCGAGGAACTGTTCCACTCGCGCGGGCTGCGGCAGGTGTTCGCGGAGGACGTGTTCCGGCTGGGGTCCGGGGCGCCGCTGGAGCGGGTCGCCCTGCCGGACGGGGTGCGGGTGGCGGAGTGGGGCGAGGAGACCCGGGGGGCGTTCTACGCGGCGTACGACGCGTCGTTCGCGGACCGGCCGGGGTTTCCCGGTCTGACGCTGGAGCAGTGGGTGGACTGGCTGGTCGAGGACGACTTCCGGCCCACCGCCTCGCTGGTGGCGCGGGACGCCGACGGCACGCCGGTCGGCTTCGTGGTGTGCGCCGAGGGGTTCCTGGTCCAGCTCGGGACGGCGCCCGGGTGGCGGCGGCGCGGGCTCGGCCGGGCACTCGCGGCGGCGGCGCTGGAGCGGCTGCGGGCGGCCGGGGACGCGGAGGTGTTCCTGGACGTGAACGTGGACAACCCGGCCTCGGCGGCGCTGTTCCGGGGCCTGGGGTTCACCGGGGCCGGCCGGCGGGCGCGGTTCGCCCATCCGTAGGCGCCGCGCCGGGGCCGCCGGCCTCGGTGAAGGCGGCGCACGGGATCAGGGAGAGGAGCAGCACGAGGAGCACCACCACGACAGGCTTCGGCATGCCCGTCATGCTGCCCGCCGGACCGGAGGGGCGGCGGAGCGGCGGGGCGCGCGGCCGACGAGTTCCTCCGCCCGGACCAGCAGTTCAGGGGGTGCGCGGATTCGCCCGGCGCGGGGCCGTCGTCGGTCGCGCAGTCCCGCCCGGTCCGGGTGCGGCGGCGGTGCCCGCGCCGCGCAGCCGCAGCCCGAGGCCGTCCGGGTTGGCGACCACGCAGCCCTTC
>NZ_BAAAKJ010000434.1:373-4914 GCF_039527695.1 Kitasatospora putterlickiae | reverse complement strand
TGTCGGAGCCGGGCGCTAGCGTGGCGCCCACGTCGAGGCCGGACAGATCGCCCCCGTGCGGGGACACGCGGCCAAGGGGGAGCGGGATGGGAACGCCCCGGCACCGCTCGTCCGCGGGCCCGGGCACCCTGATCCGGCCCCGCTCCCCCTCCTCGGCGCACCGCGGCTCAGATCCCGAGCGACTTCTTCACGAAGTCGACCTGGAGCAGCAGCAGGTTCTCCGCGACCTCCTCCTGCGGCGTCATGTGGGTGACGCCGGAGAGCGGCAGCACGGTGTGCGGGCGCCCGGCGGCGAGCAGCGCCGAGGAGAGCCGCAGGGTGTGCGCGGCCACCACGTTGTCGTCGGCGAGGCCGTGGATGATCATCAGCGGGCGCTCCAGGCCGGCCGCGTAGCCGGTCAGCGAGTTGCCGTCGTACACCTCGGGCACCTCGGCCGGGTGGCCCAGGTAGCGCTCGGTGTAGTGGGTGTCGTAGAGCCGCCAGTCGGTGACCGGCGCGCCCGCGACCGCCGCGTGGAAGACGTCCGGACGGCGCAGCACGGCGAGCGCGGCGAGGTAGCCGCCGTACGACCAGCCGCGGATGGCGACCCGGCCGAGGTCGAGCGGGAACTCCTCGGCGAGCGCCGCCAGCGCGTCGGCCTGGTCGTCCAGGGTGGCGCCGGCGAAGTCGTGGTGGATCGACTTCTCCCAGGCCGGCCCGCGTCCGGGGGTGCCCCGGCCGTCGGCGACCACGACCGCGAAGCCCTGGTCGGCGAACCACTGCGAGTTGAGGTGCGGGTTGTGGGCCTGGACGACGCGCTGGCCGTGCGGGCCGCCGTACGGGTCCATCAGGACCGGCAGCAGGCCGTCCCGCTCGCGGTCGTAGCCGG
Organism: Kitasatospora putterlickiae; assembly: GCF_039527695.1. Classification (NCBI taxonomy): domain Bacteria; kingdom Bacillati; phylum Actinomycetota; class Actinomycetes; order Kitasatosporales; family Streptomycetaceae; genus Kitasatospora; species Kitasatospora putterlickiae. The sequence goes on along the minus strand of NZ_BAAAKJ010000434.1, from coordinate 4,046 downwards.
TGGGCAGGAAGACCGCGGCGGGGATCCGCCGCTCGCCGGCGAAGCGGAACACCGGGCGGGCGGTGATCACCGGGGTCTCGGCGTGCGAGGCGATGACGGCGATGTCGTCCACCACCACGCCCTCCGGCAGGTCCCGGGCGACCTTCACCAGGGTGCCGGGCAGGTCGGGCTCGGCGGTGGCCCGCACGGTGACGCCGGCCGCGTGCACGGCGGTGGTGACGGAGGTGAACGGGCGGCCGTTGGCGGACTCCCAGGAGAGCCGCTTGCCGTCGTGGCCGATCCGGCCGACGGCGATCCAGCCGGGCTCGGGGTCGGTCTCGGCGGCGCCGCCGGAGGCGGTGAAGAAGACCTCCTCGGCGGTGACCGCGAGCACCGAGCGCAGGTGCAGGTCGGCCCCGGTGACGGTCTGCTCGCCGACGACCAGCGACCGCGCGCCGGACTCGTCGGAGATCCGCACCAGCCGGCCGTCCGGGGTCCAGGCGGGGACGCCCTGGAACAGCTCCAGCCAGACGTCGTCGCGCTCCTCGTGCAGCACCTCGGTGGCGCCGGTGGCGGTGTCCAGGCCGAGGGTCCGCTGGACGCGCTGGTCGCGGGACTGGACGAGCAGCAGCGGCACGCCGCCCTTCGACCAGTGCACCCGGGCCAGGTAGGGGAAGGCCGCGCGGTCCCAGGCCACCTCGGTGCGGGTGCCGTCCAGGCCGAGCAGCCAGAGGCCGACCTCGGCGTCGGCGGTGCCGGCGGCCGGGTAGGCGACCTCGGCGGGCTCGCGGTCCGGGTTGGCCGGGTCGGCGATCCACCAGCGGTTGACCGGGGTGTCGTCGGCGCGCTCGACGAGCAGCCGGTCGCCCTCCGGGGACCACCAGTGGCCCCGGTCGCGGTCCATCTCCTCCTGCGCGATGAACTCGGCCTGGCCCCACGTCACGTTCGGCCCGTCGGGCCGCACGAGGGCGCGGTCGCCGGTGCCGTCGACGCGGGTGAGCCGCAGTTCGCCGGCGGTGGTGGCGTAGGCGACGTGGACGCCGTCCGGGGAGGGGCGCGGGTCGAGCAGCGGGCCCTCGGCGGGCAGCTCGGTGGCGGTGCCGGCGACCAGGTCGGCGACGAACAGCCGCCCGGACAGGGCGAAGGCGGCGAGCCGGCCGGCGCCGTCCAGCGCGTAGCCGACGATGCCGGCCGAGCCCTCGCGGCTGCGCTCGCGGCGGGCCTTCTCGGCCGGCGAGAGGTCCTCCTCGCCGCCGCCGAGCAGCACGGCCGGGTCGGCGGCGATCCGCTCCTCGCCGGTGGCGGTGTCGAGGGTCCAGAGCAGGTTGGCGCGGTCGCTGCCGGAGCGGGAGCGCAGGAAGACGACCCGGGATCCGTCGGGTGCGACGGAGAACGACCGGGGGGCGCCGACGGTGTAGCGCAGGGTGCGCGCGTACTGCCTCGGGAAGGTGTCCGCTGAGGTGTGGGTGGTCATGGCACCAGACCCTACGACCCGGGGTGGACCGATGGTGATCACTCGTTCGGAGCATCGGCCGCAAGTACGCCCGGATGGGGTCCACACCCCCTCCGACCGGCCCATGCGCCCCATGGGTGCCACCGTGCCCCGGGGCATGCGGACTCACCCAGCGTCATGACGGCCTCACTCTTCGGGTATGACTGGTGCACGTGTGATCGCCAGGCCCCGAGGAGGGTGAGCCACCATGGCCCTGTCCATCTCCGCCGCCATGCTGATGCTGGTCATCGTGGTGGTGCTGATCCGTCGCTCCGGCCTGAAGCTCGCGCACGCGATCGTCTGCGCGCTGCTCGGCTTCTACCTGGCGTCCAGTTCCATCGCCCCGTCGATCAGCCAGGTCACCAGCAACCTCGCCGGGATGATCAACGGCCTGCGACTCTGACGCCGTCGCACGCGGTCACCGGGCCGCGGCGCCGGTCGTTAGGCTTCCTCCCATGACCTCGACCAGCGACCGCCGCCTGCTCCTGGTGCACGCGCACCCCGACGACGAGTCGATCAACAACGGCGCCACGATGGCCCGGTACGCCGCCGAGGGCGCCCACGTCACCCTGGTGACCTGCACCCTCGGCGAGGGCGGCGAGGTGATCCCGGCCGGACTGGCCCACCTGACGGCGGATCGGGACGACACCCTCGGCGCCCACCGGATCGGCGAGCTGACGGAGGCGATGGCGGCGCTCGGGGTCACCGACGTCCGCTTCCTGGGCGGCCCCGGCCGCTACCGGGACTCCGGGATGATGGGCGTGCCCGACAACGACGCGCCCGGCTGCTTCTGGCGGGCCGACGTGGACGAGGCGGCGGGACGGCTGGTGGCGGTGGTGCGCGAGGTGCGCCCGCAGGTCCTGGTCACCTACGACGAGCGGGGCGGCTACGGGCACCCCGACCACATCCAGGCGCACCGGGTCGCGACGCGCGCCGTCGAACTGGCCGCCGACCCGGCGTACCGGCCCGGGCTGGGCCCCGCCTGGCGGATCGCCAAGGTCTACTGGAACCGGGTGCCCCGGTCGGTGATCACGCGGGGCCTGGCCGAGACCGCGGAGAAGGCGCCGTTCCCGGGCGTGGCCGAGCCCGCCGACGTGCCCGGGGTGGTGGACGACGGGGTGGTCACCACCGCGCTGGACGGCTCCGCGTACGCCGACCGCAAGGCCGCCGCGATGGCAGCGCACGCCACCCAGATCACGGTCGCCCCCGGCGGCGGGTTCTTCGCGCTCTCCAACCACCTGGGCCAGCCGCTGCTGACCACCGAGTACTACCAGCTGGTGAGCGGCCGGGCCGGGCCGCGGCTGCCGGAGGACGACCTGTTCGCCGGCCTGGACCTCACGGCGGCGCCCGGCGGCGCCGCGACCTCCGAGGAGCGTGCCCGATGACCCCGCCCGGCCCCGCGCGGCCCGCGCGCCGCTCGATCCCGGCGGCCGTCCTCGGCACCCGGGACGAGCGGCTGAAGGAGACCCAGCCCCCGCGCGCCGCCCGGATCGCGGTGTACGTCCTGCTTTTTCCGCTGGGCTTCGCGGTGTCGGTGTGCGGAGCGTTTGTGCAGGCCTTGTGGCCGCCCGTGGGGGTCCTGCTGGCGCTCGCCGCCACCGCCGCGACCTTCTACGGCGGCCTGCGGGTGACCGGCACCCGGCTCGGCGCGGCCGTCCCGGCGGGCGGCTGGTTCCTGGCGCTGCTGCTGGTGATGGTCCCCCGCCCGGAGGGGGACAACGTGCTGTGGACCAACGCCACCTCGCTCGCCTGGCTGTTCGCCGGCTCGATCCTGGGCGTGATCTGCGCCACCCTGCCGACCCGGGCCGGCTGGTTCCCCGGGGTGGCGGGCCCACCGCGCTGACCCGGGCGGGCACCCGCGTACGGTGGCCGGTACGACGGGCAGTCAGCACCGCCCGGTCGTACTCTCATACCGGAGGAACCGGACGTATCGGGATCTCTCCGAACCGGTTCACCGGTCGGTTCTTCCCAGTATGGTGGTGCCGCAGAACGCCGTACCCGACGCCGCCCGCCAGGCCCGGCGCCGACGAACCGCGGTCGCGCCGCACGGCCTGGCCCGCGAACCCGGAGCAGAGCAGCATTGAGCAGCCGCGAATCTGACAACGCCCACCCGACGCCTCGGCGCACGGGCCCGGACGCCTACCCGTCGGGCACCCCGCCCTACGGCACACCGGGCTTCCCCGGCGGCGACCGCACGGGCGG
>NZ_BAAAKJ010000434.1:0-358 GCF_039527695.1 Kitasatospora putterlickiae | reverse complement strand
AAGGGCTCGGCTCCGGAGGGCGAGGACGAGGGCCCGAAGACCGAGACCACCGTCACCACCCGGGTCCGGATCAACATCCCCGGCTCGCGCCCGATCCCGCCGGTAGTGGTCCGCAGCGCCGTCAAGAACGAGGACGGCGGCGGCGAGGACACGCCCGCGCCCGCCGCCGAGCCGGCCGGCCCCCGGCACCGCTCCGCCGCGCCCGCCTCCCCGGTGCTCGGCGTGATGGACGGCGGCCGCGGCGGCACCCCGCCGCACCTTCCGCCGGAGTGGCAGATCCCGCCGGCCACCTCGGAGGCCGAGTCGACGGGCGCCTGGTTCCGGCCCCGGCAGAAGAAGGCCCCGGGCGCCGAGGGCA
>NZ_BAAAKJ010000433.1:12018-17683 GCF_039527695.1 Kitasatospora putterlickiae | reverse complement strand
AGGGGCGGCCGCGGCGCCGGGCCGTCCCGGCTGCTGCTCGCCGTCGTCGTCCGGTCGCCGGGGTCGTGTCCGCTGCGCCTGGCCCGGTTGCCGTCGTGCGCTCCGGTTGCCGCTCGCCGTCCCGGCCGTGTCCCTGTCTCGTTCGCGCGCCCTGGCCGTCCCGGACATCCCGCCCGTCCGCCGTCGCCGTCCGGGGCCGCTTCTCGCGGGGCCGCTGTGCCTCTGCCGTCCGGCCGTTGCCGTCCGTTGTCCCGGTTCGGCGCCGTCGGGTTAGGGGTGGGTCGTTGTGTGCGGTTCGGTGGCGCGGGGGTGGTGGTCGTGGGGCTGTTGGACGGTCTGCCGTTGCCGCCGCGTCGAGGAGGTCACCCTGCTCCTCGAGGGCCCCCAGGAGCACTGCGCCATCGGCAGTGCCACGCCCTGACCCGAGCCTCGAGCGGGCGCGTCTACGTCTGCGACCGGATGCCGCCGCCGAGTTCGGCCCGACGGAGCCTGCGGGCCGGCTCGGGGGTCACCCAGCCCCGCAGGGTGGCGTTGATCGTCGTGCGGAACGCGGCCTGGGCCGTGGGGGTGTCGAGCGCCCCGGCCAGTTCGAGGGTCACGAGCCCGTGCAGAGCCACCCAGAGGGAGAGGGCGATGGCCCTCGCTCTGCCGTCGAGGACGGACTCGACGACGCCCCGGTCGACGGCCTGGACGAGCGGCCGGACGGGGTCGCCCGTACCGACCGTTCCTGACGGCTCGAAGGACTGCACCCCGCCGAACAACACCGTGTACAGCTGCGGATGTTCGCGCCCCCAGTTCCGGTACGCGCCGGCCAGCGCGTAGATGTCGTCGAGGACGTCCTCGGTGGCCGGCACCGCCGTCACGGCCGCGAACAGGCCGGCGACGGCCTCGTCGCGTACGGCCGCGATCAGCCCGTCCTTGTTGCCGAACAGGGAGTACACCGCCGCCGTGGACGTTCCGGCGGCCGTGGCCACGGCCCGGATGGTGAGCGTCTCGCGCGGGCGGGTGGCGAGCCACTCGGTCGCGCACTCCACGAGCCGCTCTTTGACGCTCTCGTCGTTCACCCTCGGCCTACCCATGACGAGGAGCCTACCGGTTCTGATAACGTCGTTTTGAAACAATGTTTGGAAACTCTGGGGGGTCCCCTTTGCCTGCCATGTCCGCGTTCGCCGTCCGCCTTGCCCGCCTTGGGGGTTGGTTACTTCTCGCGCTGGCCGCCGTCGTGGCGTCGGCCGTGCTCTTCCTCGGCCTGATCGTCCTCACGGACGGGGCGTGCTCGGGGCTCGCGGCCTTCGTGCCCACTCTCGCGGTCGGGGTCGTGGTCGCCCTGTGGCGCAGCCGGCGCCGCACCCGGGCGGCGAGGCTCCTTCCGTTCCTGCCGGTGCTCGCCGCAGCAGCCCTGACCGCGTCCGTCTGCGTCCCGGCCTCGCCCACGGCCCGGCAGTACCCGCCGGACCTTCCGTTTGTCGCCACCGAGCACTGGAACCTGGCCACGGGCAGCCGCGTCGCCGTCTATCACTACCCGCCCGCCGCGGCGGCCGGCGCCGGGCACCCCGTACCGCTCGTCTACATCAACGGGGGGCCGGTGCGCGGAATTTCGCTGCTTGATCACGGGTTCCTGCAACGGCTGGCGCGGCAGGGCTATGACGTCTACACCTACGAGCAGGCCGGCGGAGGCCGCAGCGACCTGCTGCCCATGGACCAGTACTCGATCACCAGGTCCGTCCGCGACCTCGGCGCCTTCCTCGACCGCCTGGGCCGGGGCGAGGCCGACGTCCTCGGCTTCTCGTCGGGCGGGGTCGTGCTCACCCGGGCCCTCGCCGACCGCGAGGTCTCCGCGCGTGTACACCGGGCGATCATCGCCGAACCTGGTCCGATGGACGGCCCCACCGCACGGATCGCCGGGCGGAAGGGACGGCCGTCCGCGCGCGACCTCGCACCGGCGATGAGCGGGCCGCGATCCACCAGCACCCCGCGCTACGCGGTGGCGTTCGGCCTGATGCGCCTGGGGCTCCTCAGCCCCGAAACCGGGCTGGTCGGACAGGCCGAGGGCGAGAACGCCTTCACCGCCGCCGACCTCGGCACCGACACCGCCTCCGCCTACTGCGCGAGCGACGCGCACCGCATCCCCGCCGAGAACAGTGCCGAGAACTTCGCTTTCAACCCGGCCGCCAGCCTGCGCGTCGAGCAGACCGTCAAGGACTCTCCCTCGCTCGCGCCGCAGCTGAAGTTCTCCCAGGTTCCCGCGATGCTGATGATCGCCGAGTGCACCTCACAGGTCCGCCGGTGGGAGACCGCCGTGCTCGACGCCGACCCGGCGATCCAGCGCACCCAGTACATGCCGGGGGTCGGGCACCACCTGTGGAACGGGCTCGACGGCAACGACGAGCGGGCGGCGGCCGTCATCACCGCATTCCTCCAGGGCACGGCGGCGCCGCTGCCGAACTACCCGACGCGGGAGGAGATCCCCGCTTTCCTGCGCGACCACATGTGAGGTCCTCCTCGGCGGCGCCGAGGGCGAGGACCGGCCTCCGGCTGATGCCGGAGATCCGGCCAGGCCGACGACCTGCCGACACAACCCCCGGAAGCGGACCTGCCCGCCGACCGCCAGCACCGGACGCTCGCCACGTGGCCGCACTGCCGCGTGACTGGGCTGGGCCGCGGCCGGTAGCCGCAGGCCGGCCGGAGCGGTGGCGGGCTCGGACCCTCGCCCGCCGTCGCCGTCCGGCCGCCGTTCGGGGCCGCTGCGCCCCGCCCGACGGCGAGCGCGAGGGCGATGGCCGGGAGTACGGGCTGCTCGTGGCGTCCCCGGCCGGTGCCGTCGTCGTCGCGGCCGCAATGGCCCTGGACGACTTCCGGCGGGCCCTGCACCGGGCCCGGGACGACTTCCGGCGGGCCCTGCACCGGGCCCGGGACGGCGAGCGCCGCGCCGTCCGGCATGCCGCCGCCGGGCTGCCGCTCCGGGGGGTGCCTCTATGGGATTCGTCAAGGAAATCGGGCTGCGTTCGGGTGGGGTGGCCAGGCAGCATGGCGGGATGCCAGATCTGCTGTGGGACGACGTCCGGAACTTCTTCGACCCTGCCCTGATGGGGTCGCTGCCGGATGCCCGGGTCGCAGACACCTCGGTCGAGGACTGGCAGGCGGTGCTGGATTTGGTGCGGTCGCAGGGGTGGTCGTGCGAGTACTCCGAGGACGGTGTCGCTGTTCGGCTGCCACGGGCCGCGGACATGCTGGTCCGCAGCGAGGGCACCGACGCGGTGTTGAGAGTCTGGCCCGCCACTGGAGTCCTGGTGATCTTTCGAGCGTATGAGGCCGGCTCTATCGACTTCGATGTTGATCTGCGGGAGTTGCGGGGCCAGGTCGGCGTCAATCTGTTGTGTCGTCTGCTGCGGGCGATCGGGCGTCGGCTCGGCAAGCCGGTGACGTTGGCTCCGGAGTCTGATCCGCTTCACCCGGTTCTGGGGTTCGATGTCGAGGCCGACCGCGTGGTTCTGCTGGCGGATCCGCAGGTCAGCTGACCGCTGTGGCCGGCCAGGACTCGTAGAAGGTCCCGTCGCGGAGCATGGCGAACAGGACGTCGACCCGCCGTCTGGCCAGGCAGAGGAGGGCCTGCGGGACACCATCTCCGCGCTGGGCCGGGGCTGGCCGGGGGCCGGGAAGGACGAGCGCGTGCTGTCGGCCGGACGCGGAGCGGCTGGAGCGGGACGCCGTCTCTGCGGGGTTCGCGTGTCCGGCGGCCCGTTCCCCCAGGGCCCGCGCTGCTCCTCTCCTCTTCGCCTCTTCCCTGCCGTGTGGGGAGGGGCCGTAGGCCTGTTCCCCGCCCCCGCTGCCGGGCCGTCAGGCCCGGGGCCCGGGAGCGGCCGCCAGGCCGCCTGTTTGGGCGGGCGGGGTGGTGCGGGGTTTTCTGCTGGTGGATGGGTGTAGCAAGTTGGTGCAGAATGTAACGTTACGTCTTTGAATGCCTTTCGGGGCCGGGGGTTTTCGGGTCGGGGAGGCGCCGGGGAGCGGTCGGTTGTGGGGCGTGCGGTGGCGGTTTCGCGTGTTCTTCTCCCGCGCGCTCCCGCCTGCGGGGTGCCTGGTTTCGGTGCGCTGCCACCGGCCGCTGTTGCCGGGTCGCTGTCCCGCTCGCCCCATCCATCCGCCGCCGTCCGCCGTCCTGGTCGCCGTCCAGCTCGGGCCCCAGCGGCCGCGTCCGGCTGCTGTCGTACGGTCCCGTCGGTGTCGGTGTGGGCCCGCTTCGCCGCCGCTGTCCGGGCCTGCCGCCGCTGCGCTCCGTTCGGTTGCCGTCCGTCCGGCGGCCGGTTGCTGCGGCAGGCCCGCCCGTCCTGGCCGCCGCTTCCCCTTCCCGCCTGCCGCCGCCTGGCTGCTTGGCCGGTCCCGCTCACGCTGGGCTCGGTCCGCAGGCGAGGGTGACGGTCCGCCGCCCCCTCGCGGTTGCGCCGCAGCCGGTAGCCGCCGACCGGAGCGATGGTGGGCCCGGACCGTTGCTGCTTCGCCGTCCGGCCGTCGTCAGGCCACCGTCCGGCGGCCGCCCGGGGGCCGCTGCGCCCCGCCGCCCGCCCGTCGTCGTCCCGGTCAGGCCGTCGCTGTCCCCGTCCTGTCGTTCTCCCGCCCGTCGTTGTCCTGCCGTTGTCGTCTTGTCGTTCTCCCGCCCGCGTTGTCCGGCCGTTGTCCCGGCCGCGTGGTGGTCCAGGTGCGGGTGGCGGGGCCTCGTGTGGGGGGTCGGCCGTCGGGTGTGCGGGGCAGGCGGGCGAGGTGGGTGGTGTCCTGGCGGGCGTGGGGCAGGACCACGTTGTCGCCGTGCTCGGCGGCGCAGGCCAGGCGCTGCTGGTCGTGGCCGTGCTCGGTGGTTGGGGCAGGCCCGGGGCGGAGCGTCCGGTCAGGGCCGGGTGGCGGGGAGGGGTTGCCGCTCGGCGGCGGGCAGGCGGTCCCGGGTGGCCGCCGGACGCGGTGTTCGGCGCCGGCTGGGCCGGCCCGTCACCAGGATCGTGCCGTTGGCTGGATGACGGCGTCGGGCGCGGGGTCGGGTGGTAATTCGCAGGCGCGAGCGGAGGGCGGTGTGGACGCTGGTGGGATGACTTCCGACGATATGCGGGCCGAGTTCCGCGAGGACGGCTTCGTGATCCTGCCCGGCTACCTCTCGGCCGGTGAGCTTGCTCCGGCCGTGGGAGAGCTGGGGACGATGTTCCCCTCACCTGAGGGGTACCACGAGCGGACCGATCCGCGCTGGGAGCGGTTCCCGGGCGACGAGTTCGCCGGGATCGACCAGTTCCCGTTCACCAGTGCCGAGCTGAGCCTGCTGGCGGTCCACGACCGGCTGGTCGACCTCGCGCGGGACCTGCTGGATGACGACGACCTGAGAATCTACGGCGCCGAGTCCTGGGCGAAGTTCACCGGCGCGAACGACTACGACCAGGAACTGCACCGGGACTACCTGAACCACACCCTTATGGTGCCGGGCGAGTCCACCGCCCGGGAGCAGGTGGAGTTCTTCGTCTACCTGGCCGACGTCCCCGAGGAGCTCGGGCCACCCCACCTGCTCTCCACCCGGCACACCCGCGACCTGTCGGCCAGGCCCAACTGGTACCCGCGGGACGGCGGCCACTGCGACCCGGGCGGCTACGTCGCCCCACAGGGCAGCCCCGAACTCTACGCCGCCGAGGTC
>NZ_BAAAKJ010000433.1:0-11999 GCF_039527695.1 Kitasatospora putterlickiae | reverse complement strand
CGGCCGGCACCGTCGTCGCCTTCCACCCCGGCACCTTCCACCGGGGAACCGACCTGCGGGCCCCCGGCGGTGCCCGGTACAGCATGCAGCTCTGCTACCGCCGCGCCGCCGCGGAGTGGGGCCAGCGGCGGGGCTGGGCCGTTGCGAGTCACGAGCCCGACTGGTACCGCTTCGTCGGCCGTGCCACCCCGCGCCAGCTCGCCCTCTTCGGCTTCCCCCCGCCCGGGCACCCCTACTGGACGCCCAGGACGATCGCGGCGACGGCCCAGCGCTACCCGATGCTGGAGCTGGCCCCGTGGCGGGAGGCGGCGACCGTGGCATCCGCCTGAACCGGTGCGTCGGAGCGCCGCCGGCCCGCGTGCCGCTGGTCACCGGCCGTGCGGCGCAGGCGCCACCAGAGGGAGCGGCCGAGGAGGGCCGTGGAGGCGAGGGCCGACGGCTCCGGGTGCGCGGCCGGGTGCTGATGGCGCTGGCGGTCTTCCGGCGGGCGATGGCCCGGGTGCTGTGGCCGCTGACGGTACCGAATCCGTGCGGCGACCGTTCAGTCCGTGACGCGCTCGGTGCGCGATTGCCGTGCGCCCCGCAGCCGGTCCTGCTCGGCGGCCAGGGCGTCGGCCGCCCACACCGGTATCGGCCGCCCGAGCGCCGCCTCCCCCAGCGCCTTCGCCGGCGCGGTGTCGGCCTGCTTCCAGTCCTCCAGCTGCCGGACCAGGCTCCGTACGAAGACGTCGACGGCCCCGGCCGGGTCCTGCCCGTCCTGGCGGGCCTCCTGGGCGACCTCGCCGAGGACGTCCTCGTCCAGGTCCTCGAACGCCGCCTCCCACCGCGTGGCCACCAGCCGCTGATGGCCGGCCGGCACGCTCTGCAGCCCGTCGTCGACCGACTCCTGCGACCAGGGGAGCGGGGACCGCGGGGCCCGGTCGACGACGGCGAAGGCCCGGTCGGCGACGCCCGGCCCCAACCCGGCGCCACCGCGTCGAGGGTGGGGAGAGGAAGTGCTGCTCACCCCCGCTCCAACGCCGCCGGGCCCACGTTCGTCACCCTTGGGCCGCCGACCCGGCGGGGCGAGGCCGGCCGACCCCACCGACCGGAGCCGCCCGCTGGTCACCAGCACCGCCGAGTTCGCCGTCCTGCTGGTGCGCCAGGCCCTGGAGGAGGGACTGGTCGACGCCGACGCCGCCCCGGTCCTCGGCTGATCGGCGGTGCATCTTGTGAGGCGTCTTCTCGGACACCTTGTCAGGCGCCTTGCAGGGCACCTACCCGAGTGTCTCGTGAGCACCTGACGATTCGCCCCGGCACGGTATCACCCCAGGTCATAGCCCGTGTGGAGCGGTCCGGAAATGCCGACAGGACCAGGAGACCGAGCCGTTCCGGCGCCGCCGCCTGGTCTACGTGGCCTGCCTGCCCAACCACCTGCTGGAGGCCGTTGCCCGGACCGGGCAGGACGACGCGGACCGGTCGGCCTGTGCTTGACCTGAACCTTGGTTGATGTACGAGGGTGATGTCATCGAACGGCGAGACGAGGGGGTTTCCGATGACACGGCCCAGGATCCTGGTGACCGGTGCGACCGGAAGGGTCGGCGGCGCGGTGGTGGCCCAACTGCACGCGGCGGGCGTGCCCGTGCGGGCGCTGGTGAGAGGGGAGGCGGACTTCCCGGAGGGTGTGCAGGCGGTACGCGGCGATCTCGGTGATCCCGCGTCGCTGGACACGGCTCTGGAGGGCGTCGATTCGGTCTTCCTGGTGTGGCCGTTCCTGGGCGCCGAGGGTGCGCCGGATGTGATCGACGCGATCGGCAGGCACGTTCGGCGGGTGGTGTACCTGTCGTCCGCCGGGGTCGGGAGCGGGGAGAAGCCGGGCGAGGCGATCACCATGTTCCACACGGAGCTGGAGCGCTTGATCGAGGCGTCGGGCCTGGAGTGGACGGCGCTGAGGCCTACCGGGTTCGCGAGCAACACGCTGGGCTGGGCGGAGGAGATCCGTACTACCGGCGTGGTACGGGCGCCGCTGGCAAGGCTGGCCCGCCCGCTGATCCACGAGGCGGACCTGGCCGCGGTCGCCGTTCAGGCGTTGACGACCGATGTCCTGCTTGGCGTCCGCCCCCTGATCACCGGCCGCGAGCTGATCACCCAGGAACGGCAGGTGGCACTGATCGGCGAGGCGGTCGGGCGGCCGGTGCGGTTCGAGGAGATCGCACTGGAGGAGGCCGTCGAGCAGATGAAGGCCGCGGGCTACCCGGCAGAGTTGGTGGAGGCGGTGTTGCCGGCCCAGGCGGAGCTGCTCGACAATCCCGAGCCGGTCAACGATGCGGTGGAGCGCATCACGGGTACGCCGGCCCGGTCCTTCCGGGAGTGGGCGGTGGACCACGCGGCAGACTTCCGCTGAGCCCGTGCCCTATTCGGCGGGCCGAACCGGCGTGGCCGCACGGATCACCATCGTCGGCCACGGCCACGGCCGGTGCCCGGGCAGGGCGAATCCACAGGCAGGCCCGCCACGGGCTGCCGCCCCGCCCACCAGCGGCCCCCACGCGTGGAGGGCCGGCCCCGGTACGGTGCCGACCACCACTCGGGGCCGGCGCCTTCGGTTCGGTTCTTCCGGGTCCGCTACGGTCGCACCTGCCACGAAAGGTCCGCCTCGGCCCGAGCGAATTCGGCGTCGTACCGACCCGCGTCGAAGTGGAATTGCGGCAGAGGGTGGGGATCGGGGCCGAGCGGAGACTCCCGTGGCATCTCCCAGTCCGACCACCGCCAGAAGCGGTGACGTGCGCAGTCGCGTTGATGGGGTGCCAGATACAGGCGTGCGGAAGCCGTGTGTCCGCTGCGGGCCGCCGTGCAGCCAGGGCATGCCTGACCCTGGGCCGAGCAGGACGACGCGGACCGCGCGGCGGTGGTGTGGCTGCCGGTGGCCGACGCCCTGGCCGAGTGGCAGCGCGTGCACGACCACACCGACCACGCCGGCGCCGAGCGCTACGACCCCGACCACGACACCGCCCTCCAGCAGGCGCTGCGCGCCGAGCATCACCGCCGCGACATCGCCGACCGCGCCGCCGAGGCCGCCTGCCATGCCCGCCAGACCACCGATGCCGCCCACCGAGGCCTCACCGGGGCCGCCGCCCATCCCCTCTACACCGCCCTCGACCGCGCTGGCCTCTACACGCTGACCGACGACGACCACCAGGCCGTCCGCGACCTCACCTGATGGCTTGACGCCGCGACGCTGCGCCAGGTCATGAGCTGGCTGGAGCGCACCCGCGCCGCGGCCTGCGCTCTGCACGGCGTCGAACAGGCCCGGCCCGCCCGGCCCGTTGCGCGGCGTATTCGGCTCTGACGAGCCGCGAGGTTCCAGCAACCACGAGGTGGTTGGCACCTCGCGGCTTGCCCGCGGGGAGTGCGGGGCCGGGTCCGGCGAGGGCCTATAGGGCGCTCTGCAGGGCTCGCCTGGTCTGAGCCGGGCCCGAGGGAGTGGTGCTTGACCCTGGCGGCCTGTGAGAGGGGGACGCGGGTGAGGCCGGACCCGATGACAGGTCGGCTTCTCTGTGCCTACCCTGACTTCCGCCGTTCCGTGGTCAAGTTCATTTCATTTCATATGAGTTGTCGGGGGTTCAGGGGATGGGCGTGGTGCTGCCCGACTGGGCGGACAAGCTGCTGGACCTGATCGGGGTGTCCTGGCCGAACGTGGACGAGGACGACTACCGGAGGATGGCGGACGCCATGCGTGCGTTCGCCGATGACGTCGAGGATGGCACCGCCACCGCTCACCAGGGGATTCAGGCGCTCGTAGCCTCCTCCGGCGGCTCACGGGCCACCGCGGCACTCGATGCCCACTGGGGGATGGTCCGCGGTGAGCACCTGAAGAGCCTGGCCGAGTGCGGACGGCTCGCTGCCACCGCACTGGACGGCGTGGCGGTGGTCATCGAGGGGGCCAAGGCTGCGGCCCTGGTGCAACTGGACATTCTCGCGGTTGAGGTCGCCGCCGCCCAGGCTGCCGCCCCCTTCACCCTGGGGTTGTCGGAACTGGGTGCGCTGGGGGCTGCCGGGGCGACCCGGGCGGTCCTGCGGCGCCTGTTCAAGGAAGCCGCCCGGTACGCTGCCGAGCAGGTGGTGGGCATGGCACTCGCCCCGGTGGAACAGGCGCTAGGCGCGATGGCCGGCGATCTGGTAGTCCAACTCGGCGAGAACGCGGTGGGAAGTCGGCAGGGGATCGACCTGGGCCAGACCGCGAGGGTGGGCCGCAGTGGGCAGGACGCTGGGGGCGAGGGCACCGAGGGTCAGCTGACCCTCGCCAGTGCCGGAGGTGGCGGTGCCGGGGCCGGCGGGTCCTTCACCTTCGACCCGGGTGAGTACGACCGTGCGGCCGTGAGCCTAACGAGCGCCGGAGGCGTCTTCCGGGACCGCGCCGGAGGCAGGATTACCAGCGCCCGGAGCCATCACGGACGCACCCGGGGCAAAGACGCGATCGCGGATGCGGCGAATGCCGTCCTGGACAAGGTGATCAACGGCATCGAGACCGGACTCAAGAAGACAGCCGGACACCTCGACCAGAGCATGACCCGCGGTCTGCGGCAGATGGCCACGAACCACCGGAACAACGACCGCAGTCTCGCCGACCACATAGGTGGCCTCCACAAACCCGGTGCCCCGAACACTGTCGGCCCCGGGGCGGGCGGCGTTGTCCGCCCCGCCACAACGAGGACGGGCACCCCCGGAGGCAACGTATCGACCCCCCTGCGTGCAGGTGCGAGTGGCGGCGGCGCCGGGAGCGCCCGCCCGGCCAGCGGCCGCTGCACCGGCGGCGATCCGATCGACCTGATATCCGGCGAGATGCTACTCACCGAGGTCGACGTGGAACTGCCCGGCCTGCTGCCGCTGGTCGTTGCCCGCACGCACCTCTCCTCGTACCGTTGCGGGCAGTGGTTCGGCCGTTCCTGGGCCTCGACCATCGACCAGCGACTGGAGGCCGATGGGAACGGGCTCGTCCTCGCCACCGACGACGGCATGCTGCTGGTCTACCCGGTTCCCCTCCCCAACGAGCCCGTACTGCCGGACCACGGGCCGCGGCTGCCGCTGACCTGGGACGGCACCCCGGGCGGGGAGATCACGGTCACCGACCCGGCCACCGGCCGCATCCTGCACTTCGCTCCGGTCCCCGCGCCCGTGCCCGGCACCGCAGCCGCATCGCGGACGACGTTGCCACTGACCAGGGTGTCCGACCGCAACGGCCACCGCCTGGAGATCGACCGCACCGCGGACGGTACCCCGGTCGCCATCCGGCACAGCGGCGGCTACCGGATCGCCGTCGACACCGCCGACGGCCGAATCACCGCACTGCGGCTCCTGGACCGGGTCGACAACGTCCCACATGACACCGGAGGTACGGCGGGCGTCGTACTGCGCCGCTACGGGTACGACTGGCACGGAAACCTCGCCGAAGTCGTTGACGCACTGGGCCACCCCGCCCGATTCGGGTACGACGCCGAGGACCGCGTGATCGAGCGAACCGACCGCAACGGAAGCCGGTACCGCTGGGAGTACGACGGCACCGGCCGCTGCGTCCGGGGTGCCGGCCCGGACGGCTTCCTCTCCTGCACCGTCGCCTACGACCCCACCGCCCGCGTGAACCTGTACACCAACTCGCTGGGCCACACCACCGCCTACCACTACGACGAGCACTGGCAGCTCGCCGGCTGGACCGACGCTGCGGGCTACACCGTCCACCGGCTCTGGGCCGGCCCCGAGCGCCTCATCGCCGCCACCGACGCCCTGGGTCGTACCACTCGCTATGCCTACGACGACGCCGGGAACACCGTCTCCGTCGTCCGTGCCGACGGACACGAACTGCGTGCCACCTACAACGACCTCGGCCTGCCCGTCGAGATCGTCGAAGAGGACGGCGGCACTTGGCGATACACCTATGACGACCGGGGAAACCGGCTGTCGAGCACCGACCCGCTCGGCTCCGTCACCCACTACACGTACGACGCACAGGGCCACCCCACCGCGATCACCGACGCCCTTGGCCACACCCGCCACATCACCACCGACGCGTTCGGCTTGCCGCTGGGCCTCTCCGACGCCCTAGGTCACACCACCTCTGTCGAGCGCGACGCCCTCGGCCGCGTAAAGGCCCTCATCGGCGCCGACGGCCGGGTCGAACGGTTCGGCTGGACACCAGCGGGCAGGCCTGCCTGGCACGAACGGCCCGACGGCACGACCGCGACCTGGGAATGGGACCCCGAGGACAACCTCGTCGCCGCCACCGACCCAGCTGGGAACATCTCGCGCTTCACCTTTACCCACTTCCACCTCCCCACCTCCCGTACCGACCCCGACGGCCTGCGCCACGTCTTCCGCCACAACACCGAACTACGGCTCGCCGGCGTCACCGGCCCCGACGACCACACCTGGCAGTACACGTACGACGCGGTCGGTCGCCTAATCCGCGAGACCGACTTCACGGGCCGCACCATCGCCTACCGGCTCGACCCGACCGGGGCGCTGACCGCCCGCACCAACGGCGCCGGCGAGACGACGACCTACATCCGAGACGTCCTCGGACGCCCCGTCGCGGAACACTCCCCCGAAGGGGTCAGCACCTTCACCTACGACCTCGCCGGCTGCCTGCTGCGCTCCACCAACGCCGCCACCACGGTGGAGCACACCTACGACCTCCTCGGCCGCAAGCTGACTGAGACGATCAACGGCCGCACCACCACCTGGACGTACGACGCCATCGGCCGCCGCACCGAGCGCCGCACCCCCTCCGGCACCATCTCCGCCTGGAGCTACGACCCCGCAGGGCGCCCCACAGCCCTGAGCACCGGCGGCCACCAGACCGACTTCACCTTCGACGCCACCGGCCGCGAGATCCTGCGCACCCTTGGACCCGACCTCACCCTCCGCCACGACTGGGACGCCAATGGCCGCCTTTCAGCCCAGCACATCTCCCACCGCAGCGACCTGCTGCAACAGCGGAACTATGCCTATCGTCCCGACGGCTTCCTCAGCGGAATCCGGGACCTGACTGGCGGTAGCCGTCGCTTCGAACTCACCTCGGGCGGCCAGATTACCGCCGTTCACGGCACCCGTTGGAGCGAGTCCTACGCCTACGACCCGACAGGAAACCTCGTCCGCGCCGCCCACCCCGCCGCCGACCCGAGTACCCCCGTCCACCACTACGACGGCCGCCAACTGCGCCGCTCCGGGCGGACCAGCTACGAGTACGACGCCAATGGCCGCCTGATACGACGCCATACCCGGCTCCTCGACGGCCGGACCAGGTCCAGCACCTACACCTGGAGCAGCGACGACCGACTCACCAGCACTACCACCCCCGACGGTACCCGATGGACCTACACATACGACGCGGCCGGCCGGCGTACCGCCAAACGGCGGCTCGACGCAAGCGGCCGTATCGCAGAGGAGACCACGTTCAGCTGGGACGGCACCCGGCTGTCCGAGCAGACCACCTCCACCGGCGCCACGACCACCTGGGACTACCACTGCGGCACCCACCGCCCGTTGACCCAGCTCTACCGCCGTCCCGGAACCGATCCGAGCTTTCACCACATCGTCACAGACCTGTCCGGCGCGCCCGCAGAACTCGTTGCGCCGGACGGCACCGTCACACGGCGTGCCCCGAGCACCGTCTGGGGGCTGCCGCTTCCCGAGTCCACAGACGATCCGGACACCCAAGGCGGCGTCGAGACCGCGCGGAACGCCGATTGCCCGCTGCGCTTCCCCGGCCAGTACGCCGACGAGGAGACCGGCTGGTACTACAACTACTTCCGGTACTACGACCCACAGACCGCCCAATACCTTAGCCACGACCCGCTCGGCCTGGCCACAGCGCCCAACGACTACGCGTACGTCACCAACCCGTTCACCATCGCCGACCCGCTCGGCCTCATGCCATCCATCAACGGCCCGGGCGGCCGGTGGATGCGTGACCCCAACACGCCGGTCATCAACCACAACCGCGACACTGAATACCCCGGAAGCTATCGCCAGCCCACCCACGATGCGATGGCTACACAGTGGACAGAAGAGGGCGTCGCGCAGCGCGGAGTCCCCGTCTACCCGGCTGGGCACCCCAGCGCCGGCAGCCGGATCCCGCGGGACCAGCTGAACTGGTTCGACTCCAATGGCAATCCGATCCCCAGCGACCAGCTGACCTATGAGCACCTACACCCGGTCGTCGAGCACTGGAACCAGACTGGCTACAACAGTGACCGCGCCACCCGCAACGACTACTACAACGACACGAATAACATGGTGCCCATGACCCGAAGTCAGAACTCGTCGGGCGGCGGACGGATGACGGCAACCTACCGGCAGGATACCGGACCGAACTACAACTGCTCCTGACCCGCTCCGCCGGTTACCGGGAGACGCCGCAGCCGTGATCGACAGGAAGAGAGTTCAGCGGATGGACCTGACCCCGAATGTGGCCGCCCAACCCGGTGCTGCCCCCATCGCTGGCCTGCCCGACGCCTGGCACTGGTCCCGCGCGATCTTCAACATCGACGCCATCCTCACCCAGGACCGAGAACACCTGCTGGAGATGCGGGTCATGGGCCGCTACGACGCCGCTTTGGCGCAGGCCGTGCTCACCCTCGCACGCGAGCGCAGCACGGACATCACCGAAAGCGACCGGCCGCTTGTGGCCCTGGCCGGACTCGCCAGCCCTGACTGGACGTTCGACACCGTTGCCGCCGTCAGCCCAGACGTCCACGACAACCACGCCCAGGACGACACGGACCTGCACCGGGCGACCTGGACCCTCTTCCCCGGCCACAGCTGCGAGTTCTCGGGCACGGAGACCCAGGAGGAGGCCCGCCACCTGTTTCGCTTGGCGCTCCGGCCCACGAAACTGGACCGCGACCCCATTCCCTTCCTGCGGATGCGCTACCACAACACTCGCACCCGCAGCCACAGCGTCGGCCCCGACCGTGGCATCGCCCCCCTCTCCGTCCTGCTGAACGAACTGTCCCTTCTCGACGGCGCCCCCGGCAGCGTGGTCGAGTGGGAGAACCGGACAGGCGAGCTTCTGAAGGTCGAGGCCGCAACCGATCTCCTTCTCCTGCGCACCACCACCGGGGACCGGCCCATCACCGTCAACGACCTGCTCGCTCTCGCCGAACACTCCGTGTTCCACGCTGACGAGCCCGAGTAATTCACGGCGCTATCGCGGCCGAGATCCTCAAGCGGCACCTTCCCCCGAAGGACCCGGCCTAGTACTGCAACGAAACTCGGTAACGTTGCGTGTGTTCGCCTCGTTGAGTGTGTTCGTGCTGGAAGACATAACTGACGGATGGTCGGGCGATTTTGCTGACTTCACGGCGCGGTTCGCCGACCGCTTCGGTCGGGTGGAGCCCCGGCGGCGGATGGTGTCCTACCTGCGGGGACTGCTCGGCGAAGCCGAGCGGAAGAACGGCTGGACCCTGGCCGAGGCCGCCGACGATGGCCCGCAGGGGATGCAGCGCCTGCTGAACCACTACCAGTGGAACGCCGACGCGCTGCGCGACGATGTCCGTGATGCCGTTCTGGAGAACATCGGCGATCCCCATGATGGAGTTCTCATCCTCGACGAGACAGGGTTCCTGAAGAAAGGTGTCCGGTCGGCGGGCGTGACCCGCCAGTACTCGGGCACAGCGGGCCGGATCGAGAATTCCCAGGTGGCGGTGTTCCTGGCCTACGGATGCAATCGGGGCCGGGCGCTGATCGACCGGGAGCTGTATCTGCCGAAGGACTGGACCTCGAACCGTGAACGCTGCCGGGCGGCGGGCATCGGAGACGACGTCGAGTTCGCCACCAAACCCGATATCGGACTGCGGATGCTCAAACGTGCGGTGGAATCCGAAGTGCCGTTCGGCTGGGTGACAGCCGATGAACTCTACGGCCAGACCGGGCGCCTGCGGCTCTGGCTGGAGGAGAACGACATCCCCCATGTGCTCGCAGTTCCGAAATCCCAGATGGTCATGACCATGGAGTTTTTCGGTCAGGCCCGCGCGCACGAGCTGATCGGCCGCCTTCCGGACGAGGCGTGGCAACGCCTGAGCTGCGGCGACGGCGCCCACGGCCCGCGGGAGTACAACTGGGCCGCGGCCCCGATCCGGCCCTGGCGGCGCGAGGGATGGGACCATTGGCTGCTCGCCCGGCGAAGCATCTCCGATCCCACGGAAATCGCCTACTACATCTGCTTCTGCCCGACCGGGACCCCACTTGAAAAGCTCACGGAGATCGCGGGGGCGCGGTGGATGGTGGAGGAGTGCTTCCAGACCGCGAAGAACGAGGCTGGCCTCGACCATTACCAGGTCCGCGGCTACACCCCGTGGTACCGGCACGTCACCCTCTCGATGGCCGCTCTCGCTTTCCTCGCTATCCTGCGGGCCGAGACGAAAAAGGGGACGAGAAAATTCGAACTGATGAAGCCCTCGTGCCCGTCAGCATGAACGAGGCGCGACGGCTGTTCAACCGCGTCTCCTCTCCGATACGCCACGGAATCCGGCACGCACTCGCCTGGTCCCACTGGCGCAGAAAAGCCCAAGCCCGGGCACGCACCAGCCACTACAAGCGAAGAGGGCATGTCGAAGTGTCGTTGCAGTACTAAGCGGAGACAATGTGTCTCAGCAGGTGGGCATGGGCAAAGAGGTCCAGTCCCTGCTCTTCGCACCGCTGGTTGGCCGTGGTGAACATGTCCTTCCACGCCGACAAGGTCAGCGGCATCCCGCTCTCACCGAGCCAGAACATCGCGGGCTCCAGGCCCTGTTCGGTTTCGACCAGTAGCCTCCGACGCTCGCGCGGGCCGAGCAGCCGGACGTCGATCCTCTCGCTGCGATGGATACCGCTCGTGTACTGGGCCAGGTGCGGCCTCTGCGGATCGGCGATCACGATCGGCCGTCGGATCTTGCGGTAGCGGCCTGCATCGCGGGCCTCCTCGATGACGCACTGCCGGTCCTCGGCCGCGTAGGCCGTCAGGTCCCGCCGAACCGAGGCCGGCTCGTAGACCCATCGCGCGGAGTTCCGTTTCGCGATCGCCTTGGGCAGCCAGGACTTGCTGTAGCCGACCGGGCCGGGTCCGGTTGGCACTTCCGTGATCAGACGGCTGGCCTGCTCTTCCAGCCGCAGGCCGGTGCGGACCGTGGAGTCAGTGAAGGTCCCGTTGCGCGACGCCCACCGGCCGCGGAAGTTGTCCCGCGGGAGGCCCTCTCGGTCATAGCCGAGGACTCCCATGTCCCGCCATCGTCGGTAAGAAGGTGCGGGAAGCCACTCGACCACCTCGCCACCTGTGTCGTGAGCGTAAGCCGCCGGCACCGTCTCCCCAGTGCCCACCGACCTCGAGCGGCGCCTGCTCCCCTTCTGCTCCGCCTTCCCGTCCCACCGCGGCCGCTGCGGGATCGGCACCTCCGACACCCACTGCTTGCGCTTCGCGTAGACATAGAACTGCTGCAGATGGGAGACCTCTTGGCTCCATGTGTCCCCGTCGACCCGCGGCCCGCGGGGATCAAGGCGCCGCCAGTAATGGTAGGCCGCGTGATCGGCCTCGGTCGCGTCCCGCCAGTCCTTCTCGCCCCGGCTCTGATGCAGGAAGTTCAGCTTCCTGCAAAGGGCCGACGCCCGGGTGATCTGACTGTTCAGCGGGCCCTCCAAGAGGTTCACCCGATGGAAGTACGAGTTCAGGTCCGTGTCGTAGACGAAGCGCGGCGACAACAGGTACGGCGTGCCAGCCATCAGGAATGCCGAGGTCGTCGAGCCACAACTCCCACTCATGTGGGGAAAATTGCAGGTGCCAGGGCTGAGGCTCAGGCTGCGGCAGGTCCCGCGAGCTGTAATGGACTGACCAGGCTTTTTGTCTCAACACCCCCGGACCGTATAGCTCCCCGGTCACTGACCGAGCATCCACAAGAGCTGATGTGGACGGGCCACGCGAATGTTGGTGACATGGCCGG
Organism: Kitasatospora putterlickiae; assembly: GCF_039527695.1. Taxonomy (NCBI): domain Bacteria; kingdom Bacillati; phylum Actinomycetota; class Actinomycetes; order Kitasatosporales; family Streptomycetaceae; genus Kitasatospora; species Kitasatospora putterlickiae. The sequence continues at coordinate 54 of NZ_BAAAKJ010000433.1, read as the reverse complement.
ACCCTAGATGATTGATGCCAAGGGCTCGCTGGCGCGCATGACATGAAGCGAGGG
>NZ_BAAAKJ010000432.1:0-1210 GCF_039527695.1 Kitasatospora putterlickiae | reverse complement strand
GCCGCCGCGTGGGTCCGGGTGGCCGCCGCGGCGATCCGCACCAGCCGCCAGAGCGCCGCCTCGCCGCGCCGCAGCCACCAGCCGGCCACCAGGGCCGCGGCCAGGTGGGCGCCCAGCATGGTCGGCGTCATCCCGAGCACCCCGCCCTGCCACCAGGGCGCGGTCGCGTACGCCTGCGGGTCCAGCCCCGCGCCCGCCACCAACTGCTCGGCGGTCGGGTTGCCGGGCAGGCCGGCCAGGGTGCCCGGCCGGGCCTCGTTGCAGATCAGCCGGCCGGCCACCTGCGGCAGGGTCAGCGGGCCGGAGCCCGGCGGACCGCCGTGGTGCGCGCCGGCCGCACCGGCGGCCGCGTGGCCGCCGAAGGAGTGGAAGAGGCAGTGCAGGCCGAACTGGCCGGCCGCCAGGGCCCCGGCGATCGCGCCGAGCGAGCGCTCCCGCCCGCCGAGGGCGGCGGAGAGCACCAGGACGGCGGCGAATCCGGTCGCGAGCGCGGGAAGGGCGACGTCCCCGCCGCCTGCCAGCGCGTGCCCGGCCGCCGCTATCAGCGTGCAGACCAGGCCGAACGGGACCGCCCGGGCAAGCCGCAGGTCCCAGGCGGCGGCCCCCACCGGCGCGTCCGGTGCGGGGGCGCCCGGGTGCGGGGCGGCGGCTGGGGCAGTCATGGCCGGGCCATCATCTCATCGCCCACCCCCGCGGGACCGGCAGGGTGGGAAATCCCTACGAATGCCCCTTTCGGCCCCGCGCACCGGCCCGCGCGCCCCCCGGCTACGCGCCGCCCGGCACATGCCCGTCCCCCCGTCCATCCGCCGAACGGGTGGTGGCGCACCCCCGGCACGGTTCACCTGCGCACCGTTCGGAGATACCTCGTTATATGTGGAGCCGCAGCCAGGAGGGACCTCCCGTGGACATCTGGTGGACTCTGCACCTCAAGCGCGACCCGGCCAGCGTGCCGTTGGCCCGCCGCATACTGCTGGGCGCGATGGCGACCGCCGGCGTCGATCCGCAGATCGCCCACGACCTCGGCGTCGCACTCAGCGAGGCCTGCGCCAACGCCGTCGAGCACGGCGCGGGCGGCCGGCCCGACGACGGCTACCAGGTCACCGCCTCGATCAGCGGGGACCTGCTGCGGATCGAGGTGACCGACTCGGGCCCCGGCCTGCCCGGCCCCGCCGCCCCGGCGGCCCGCCGTCCCTCCCCCGCCGCCGCCCCG
>NZ_BAAAKJ010000431.1:937-7134 GCF_039527695.1 Kitasatospora putterlickiae | reverse complement strand
CCCGTCCTGGCCGCCGCCGAGGCCGCCAAGGCCGCCCAGGCTCCGGCCCCGGTCGCCGCCGCTCCGGCCGCCGCGCCGAAGGCCGCCGCCGCGCCGTCCGCCCTGCGCGGCCAGACGGTCAAGATGACCCGCATGCGCAAGGTCATCGGCGACAACATGATGAAGGCCCTGCACGAGCAGGCGCAGCTCACCAGCGTGGTCGAGGTGGACGTCACCAAGATCATGTCGCTGCGCGCCAAGGCCAAGGACGGCTTCCTCGCCCGCGAGGGCGTCAAGCTCTCCCCGATGCCGTTCTTCGTCAAGGCCGCCGCCCAGGCGCTGAAGTCCCACGCGGTCGTCAACGCCCGGATCAACGACGCCGAGGGCACCATCACCTACTTCGACACCGAGAACATCGGTATCGCGGTGGACTCGGAGAAGGGTCTGATGACCCCGGTCATCAAGGGTGCGGGCGACCTCAACATCGCCGGCATCTCCAAGAAGACCGCCGAGCTGGCCGGCAAGGTGCGCGACAGCAAGATCACCCCGGACGAGCTGTCCGGTGCGACCTTCACCATCAGCAACACCGGTTCGCGCGGTGCGCTGTTCGACACCGTCATCGTGCCGCCGAACCAGGCCGCGATCCTGGGCATCGGCGCCACGGTCAAGCGCCCGGTGGTCATCGAGGCCGACGGCGGCACCGCCATCGGCATCCGCGACATGACCTACCTGTCGCTCTCCTACGACCACCGCCTGGTGGACGGCGCCGACGCCGCCCGCTACCTGGTGGCGGTCAAGGAGATCCTGGAGGCCGGCGAGTTCGAGGTCGAGCTCGGCCTGTAAGGCCCCGGGAGTCCGCTCCTCGGCACCGGAACCCCGCACCGTCCCCGGACGGCGCGGGGTTCCGCGCGTCCGGGGACGGTTCCGGCGGCCTCGGCGGGGGCTTCACGCCGTTCCGGGTTTTTCGCGCGGTTCCGGGTGATTCACCCGTTCTTCGCATGCGCGCGTGCGGCTGAACAGGGATGCTGGAGCGGTGATGGACGAGACCGACTTCTGGCTGATCATCGACGAGACCCGGGAGGCCGCCGAGGGCGACCCCGACGAGCAGGCGGACCGCCTGGTGGAACGGCTCGGGGAGCTGGCCCCGGACGATGTGATCGACTTCGCCCGGCTCTTCGAGGCCCGCTTCCAGCGCGCGTACCGCCACGACCTGTGGGGCGCGGCGTACCTGCTGCTGGGCGGCGCCTCCGATGACTCCTTCGACTACTTCCGGTGCTGGCTGATCGGCCAGGGCCGGGAGGTCTTCGAGGGCGGCCTGCACGAGCCGGACGACCTGGCGGACCTGCTGCCGGAGTTCGACGAGGAGGAGGACGGCGAGGCCGAGGACCTCGGCTACGCCGCCGATGAGGCGTACGAGCAGCTGACCGGGCTGCCGCTGCCCGAGGTGGGCGGGCGGCAGCCCGCGCGGCCGTCCGGGGCCGGCTTCGACTTCGACGACCCGGACGTGATGGCGAAACGGTTCCCCAAGCTCTGGGAGCGGTACGGGGAGTGAGCACGGCCCGGCCTCGCACCCGGCCGGGGCTCAGGTGTTGGAGTCGTCCGCCGCGCTGGTGTCCTGCTTGACGCCCTTGAGGATCTGGTCCAGCACCGAGGGGTCGGGCGCGCCCGCGGCGTCGTCCACCCCGCCCTCGAAGGCCACGTAGCCACCGCCCTTGGCCGGGACGGCGACCAACAGGATGTAGCCCTTGCCGCCGTCCGCGGTCACCACGTGCCAGCGCACCGCGTAGCCGGAGATGCCGGCGACCGTGGTGCTGGACGAGCCCGCGTCGGTGTGCGAGGTGATGTCGTTGAAGATCGCCGCCGCGTAGGCGGGCATCGCCGCCTCGGCCGCCGCGCGGGCGGTGCTGCCGGAGATGGTGTCCTTCTCGACCGAGAACTGGCCGCGGATGCAGTTGCCGCCGCCGGGGCAGGTGTACTGGCCGGTGCCGAGGAAGACCGTCGAGTGCGTTCCGCTGGTGTTCGCCTCCCAGCCCTCGAACACCGGCACGGTGATGGCGTGCTGCGGGTCCGCCACGGTGTCCTTGACCACCGGGCTCGGGCGCGGCGCCGTGGTGGGCGGCGGCGAGACCGGCCTGGTCGTGGTCGTGGTCGGGGCCGGGGCGGTCGGGCTCGGGGTGTCGGTGACGGTGACCGTGGTCACCGGCGGGGTCGGATTGGCGGACGGCCCGTCACCCCCGCTGTTGAGCGCGATGGCGGCGACCACGCCGACCACGGCCAGGACCGCGACCCCGATGCCGACGGCCGTGCCGGTCTTCATCCGGTTCGGCCGGGACGGCGGCGGGAAGGCGTCCGGCGGATAGCCGTAGGCCGGCGGGTTCTGCGCCGGGTATCCGTACCCGGGCTGCCCCTGCTGCGGGGCGCCGTAGCCGTAGGAGGGCGGCGGGGGCGCGGCGGGCTGTCCGGGGTTCTGCCAGGAGACCTGCGTCGGGGCGTCGGCGATCTGGCCGCCGCCCGCCTGGACGGGCCGCACGTCACTGGTCCAGGCCGTGCCGTCCCACCAGCGCTCGTGGCCGGCCGTGCCGTCCGCACCCGGAACCGGGTACCACCCGGGAGGCGTCGAGTTGCTCACGGCATGACCGTACCCGGCCGGGTGACGCTCGATACAGGCCGGGTCTGTCACGACTCTGCACCACCCGTGTACCGACCCTGACACCTCGTCAGCGCGGCACCCGGGGCGGGCTCAGTCGGTGAGCCGGCGGGCCATCCAGATGTCGTCGACGTACTCGCCCTCGATCAGGAACTCCTCGGTGAGCGAACCCTCGGCCACGAAGCCGCAGCGCGCGTAGAGGGCGCGGGCCGGGGCGTTGTGGGCGAGCACCCGCAGGGTGATCCGGCGGGCGCCCTGAGCGCGGGCCACCCGGCAGGCCTCCTCGACCAGCGCGACGCCGATGCCCCGGCCGCGCACCGAGGTGTCGACGGCGAGGCCCTGGATCTGGCGCACGTGCTGGTTGCTGGCCAGCGGGGTCGGCGGGGCGACCCGGATGTAACCGACGATCCGGCCGTCGAGCAGGGCGAGGTGGAACTGGTCCGGGGTGTGGCGCTCGTCGAACACCCCCGCGTCCTCGGCGGGCCTCGGGGCGACCTCGGCCAGCGGGGTCCAGGTGGTGCGGTTGAGGACGGCGAGCTCCTTCTCGTCGTCGGCGTGGGCGGGGCGGATGATCAGATCGTCGGTTTCGCGCATGCGCGGCATGCTAACCACGCCCGGCGCGGACGTACACGGAATTACCCGGCGCCGGGCGGAGCGGGCGCTCCCGGCCGCTCGGGGTCCCGGCTGCGAGGATGGGCGCATGAGAATCGCGGTCACAGGATCCACGGGACTGATCGGCTCGGCGCTCGTCGACTCGCTGCTGACGGACGGGCACCAGGTGGTGCGGCTGGTGCGGCACCGCTCGAAGACCGGGCCGCGGCCGGACGGCACCACCGCCATCGGCTGGAACCCGCTGCTGGGCCAGGTCGACCGGGCCGGGCTGGCCGACGTCGACGCGGTGGTGCACCTCGCGGGCGCCGGGGTCGGCGACCGGCGCTGGAGCGAGGGCTACAAGCGGGAGATCCGGGAGAGCCGGGTGCTCGGCACCGAGACCCTGGCCGTCGCGCTGGCGGGGCTGGACGAACCGCCGAAGGTCCTCGTCAGCGCCTCGGCCGTCGGCTACTACGGCCAGACCGGGGACCGGGTGATCGACGAGTCCTCGCCCGCCGGGGACGACTTCCTGGCCGGGGTCTGCGTGGAGTGGGAGGCCGCCGCCGGACCGGCCGAACGGGCCGGCGTCCGGGTCGTCCACCCGCGCACCGGGCTGGTGCTCTCCGCGGCCGGCGGCGCGGGCGGGCGGCTCTTCCCGCTGTTCCGGCTGGGCCTCGGCGGCCGGCTCGGCGACGGCCGGCAGTACTGGAGCTTCATCTCGCTCGCCGACGAGGTCGCCGCGCTGCGCTTCCTGATCGACCGGGAGGACATGAGCGGGCCGGTCAACCTGACCGCGCCGGAGCCGGTGACCAACGCCGGGCTGACGACGGCGCTCGGGCGGGCGTTGCACCGGCCGACGCCGTTCCCGGTGCCGAAGGCCGTTCTGGACGCGGTCCTGGGCGAGTTGGCGGTCGAGGTGGTCGGCAGTCACCGGGTGGTGCCGCGCCGGCTGCTGGACGCGGGCTTCCGGTTCGAGCACCCGGACGTCGACTCGGCGGTGCGGGCGGCGCTCTGAGCACGGGTCGGCCCGCCCTGGGTCGGCCACGGGGCCCCACGGGGTCCCGGGGTCGGGCGCGCGGTCGCGCCCGACCCCGCCGCGTAGACCGGGTACGACGTTCACCCTGGCCAGGGGCATATGCCGGGGGGAGGGCGGGCGCAGCCGGGCAGCCGCGTCGGGGGTCCTTCGAGCGCTTCGGGAGGGGCTCTGAGAGGGGGCGCACGGGAGCACGTGGTGGGCGCGTTACGCGCCCCCGGTGACCGTGCGCGCCCGCCGGGCCGGAATCGCGGCCGGATCGGCGCACAGTCCGTGACGGCGCACCCACTGGATGCGATCACTCCCCTTTCCGGCCTCGGAATCGGGCCCGGCGCGCCTGTCTGACCCTCGCACTGACGGGGCATCACACCGGTCGGACCGTGTCCCAGCACCCCGCTGCCTGCGCCGGCCCGAAACATCCGGGACCAGGGAGGGAGCCACCCGTGCCCACGTACGACTTCATCCGCCGCACCCGCCGACAGTCCGACCCGGACGTCATCGTGGTGGGAGCCGGCCTCGCAGGCCTCGCCACCGCCCGCGAGCTCACCGGCCACGGCCTCGCCGTCCAGGTCCTGGAGGCCGCGGACCTCGTCGGAGGCCGCGCCGCCGCCCAGGAGCTGGACGGCTTCCGCCTCGACCACGGCAGCCATCTGCTGAACACCGCCTTCCCCGAGCCGGGCCGCGTGCTCGACCTCGACCGCCTCGACCTGCGCCCGCTCGCCCCGGGCGTCCTGGTGCACAACGGCGGGCGCCGGTACCGGGTCGGGGACCCGCAGCTGACCACCGCCCGGCAGGCCACCGCCCGGGCACCACTGGGCAGCCCGCTGGACAAGGCGCGCCTCGGCGGCTGGCTCAACCGGCTCGCCGCCACCCCGCCCGCCCGGCTGATCGCCCGGCCGGAGACCACCGCCGCGCGGGCCCTCGGCGAACGCGGGCTCGCCCCGCGCACCGTCGACGGCCTGCTGCGCCCGCTGCTCAGCGCCCTGCTCAGCGACCCCGCGCTCGGCACCAGCAGCCGGGTCGCCGACCTGGTGCTGCGCTGCTACGCGCGCGGCCGGCTCTGTCTGCCCGCCGGGGGGATCGCGGCCGTGCCGGCCCAACTGGCCGCCGCCCTGCCCCCCGGCACCGTCCGCACCGGCGTGCGGGTGGTCTCGATCGCGGCCGACGGCGTGGAGACCGCCCAGCACGGGCGGATCGGCGCGCAGGCCGTGGTCGTCGCGACCGACCCCCGCTCCGCCGCCGAGCTGCTGCCCGGCCTGCGGCTGCCCGGCTTCCACCCCGTCACCACCTTCTACCACGCGGCCGACCGGGCCCCACTGGGCGAGGCCGCCCTGCTGCTGGACGGCGACCGGCCGGGCGGACAGCCGTCGCTGGTCTCGCACTCGCTGGTGCTCAGCGAGCTGCACCCCTCGTACGCCCCGCCCGGGCAGGCGCTGATCGCCACCACCGTGCTCGGCCGCCGCACCTTCGACGCCGGCGGGCCGGCCGCGCTGGAGCCGGCCGTGCGCGAACGGCTGGCGGAGCTGTACGGCGCTCCGGTCGGCGGCTGGCGGTTCCTGAGCGTGCGGCACCTGCCGGACGCGGTACCCGCCATGCCGCCGCCGCACAACACCCGGCGGCCGGTGCGGCTGCTGGCCGGGCTGTACGTCTGCGGCGACCACCGGGACACCAGCAGCGTGCAGGGGGCGCTGGTCTCCGGGCGGCGCGCGGCCGAGGCCGTGGCGCGTGACCTCGGGCTGCCGGCCACCACGCGGGAGGCGGCGGCCGCCTGACGACCCGCACGGGGCGCGGGGTCCGTCACGGGTCCGGCTGCCGGACCGGTGACGGGCCGGTGACGGACCGCGCGCCACTCCGCCGGGACGACCGCTGATCGACGTCGTGGTGATCACCACGATCGAGGTGGACGCCGGCCACCTGCCGTCCTCGACCGCGGCGGCCCTGGTCTGC
>NZ_BAAAKJ010000431.1:0-902 GCF_039527695.1 Kitasatospora putterlickiae | reverse complement strand
GCACGTCCGGCCGCCGGCCGCCGTCGGGGGCGGCCGGCCGCGGGTGAACGCCGAGAGCCGGTGGTCCTCGGGCCGGTCAGATCACCCCCGCCTGGCGAGCCGTTTCCTCGAACGCCCGCGCCACCGGGCTGCCCCGGTACGGGGTGAGCCGGCGGTGGAAGTCGCGCACGTACTCCAGGGACCGCGCCGAGCGCATCTCCCCCGCCGCCCGCAGCGCGTCGGTCGCCATGCCGCAGGCCTCGTCGAGGTCCCCCATGCCGAGCCGGGCGGTGGCCAGCACCAGCCGGCAGAAGATCCGGCTGCGGGCGTAGGCGGGCGAGCGCAGCCGCAGCGACTTCTCGGCGTGCTGGGCGGCCGTCCGCCACTGCTGGAGGTCCCGGTAGCAGTGCGCGAACTCGTCGGAGAGCTGCGCCTCGTCGAAGAACCGGGCCCAGGACGGCAGCTCGTCCCCGGTCCGGGCGGCCGCCAGCGCCCGCTCGGCCCGGACCAGCGCGGTGGTGCAGGAGCGGACGTCGCCGAGCAGGCCGTGGCCGCGCGCCTCGGCGGCGTGCAGCAGCGCCTGCACGGTCGGCGGCACCGCCGTGCCCACGCCCTGCTGGGCGACCCGGGCCAGCTGGACGGCCTCCCGGCCGTGGCCGAGGTGCACGGCCTGCTGGCTCATCGTCACCAGCACGTACCCGCCGAGCGCGCGGTCCCCGGCGGCCTGGGAGAGCCGCAGCGCCTGGACGAAGTAGCGCTGGGCCAGGCCGTGCGCGGCGATGTCGAAGGACGTCCAGCCGGCCAGCCGGGTGAGGTCGGCGACGGCCCCGAACAGGGCGCGGCCGATCTGCTCGCCGTAGCGGCCGCGCAGCATCGGCTCGGCCTCGCTCTCCAGGTAGCGCACCAGCGCCTGGCGGGCGTGG
>NZ_BAAAKJ010000430.1:0-1076 GCF_039527695.1 Kitasatospora putterlickiae | reverse complement strand
CCCCGACGCCGCCGGCCGCCCGCAGCGCCACGGTCACCTGAGACTCCCGCTGCCCGTACCGGGCGGCGACCTCGAACTCCTCCCGGGCCAGGGTCAGCCGGCCCCGCCCGGCCGCCAGCCGCCCGAACAGCAGCGAGCGCTCGGCCCCGGCCATCGCCAGGTCGTCGAACTCCGCGCCCAGCGCGGCGAACCGCTGCTCCACCCCGTCCCAGCGCCCGGCCAGCATGTCCAGCCGGATCAGCGCCAGTCGGCTGTAGCACTCCAGGTACGGGATGGCCGTCAGCCGGGCCAGCCGCCGGCTCTCCGTCAGCAGGTCCGCGGCCCGGGTGTCGTAGCCCAGCTCGATGGCGATCTCACCCGTGTTGTACAGCGCCCGGGTGGTCTGCCGCATCACCTCCGGACGCTCCGAGGCGCGCGGCAGGTCGTCCAGCCGGCCCCAGACGCCGGGATCGCCGGCCCGGGCCTGGAAGGTCAGCGCGGTGGCCCGCACGGCGGCGGCGACGTCCTCGTCCGGGTGGTCCGCCAGCAGCCGCTCCGCCCGGTCGAGCCACTCCCAGGCGTGCCGGCCCGCGCCGTCGCGCTCGTCCATGGCGACGGCCACCATGGCCCGGGCCGCCCGGACCGGGCGCTCCTCCAACTCGTCCACGGACTCCCGGATCCGGCCGAACCCGACCCGGTTGCCGCTGTGCACGGCGGTCAGCAGACCGAGCGCCAGCCGGATCTCACCGCGGTCGGCGACCGGCAGCCGGGGGTCGGCGACCATCTCGCTCAGCACCTGCACGCTGGCCGCCGGGTCGACGTCGTCGGCCGCGAGCCTGGCCAGCGCCAGGGCGGCCCGGCCGCGCCGGGGCGGGTCGAGGTCGGGCTCGTCCAGCAGGCCGCGCAGCATCCGGCGGGCACCGCCCGGGTCGCCGAGCGCCACGGCCTGGTCGGCGGCGGCCTGGGCGAGGTCCTGCCAGGCCGCGCGGTCGCCCATGGCCAGGGTGTGCTCGGCGATCCGGGCCAGCGGCCGGGGACAGCGGGTCTCCAGCGCGGCGACCGCCCCGGAGAGCGCCGGCTGGCTCGTCCCGGTGGCC
>NZ_BAAAKJ010000429.1:2238-2578 GCF_039527695.1 Kitasatospora putterlickiae | reverse complement strand
CGTCCGCGGCCGAGGCGCGCGGTCTGGCCGACGCCGCGGCGGCGCGGGCGATCGGGCTGGCCAGGGCCGAGGGCATCAAGGCGCGGGCCGCCGCCCTGTCCGAGAACCAGGACGCGGTGGTGGCGCAGGAGTTGGCCGAGCAGTGGCCGCAGATCGTGCGGGCCGCCGCCGAGTCCTTCGGCAACGTCGAGCACATGGTGCTGCTCAACGGGGCCGACGGGATGGGCGAGTTGTTCGCCAAGGCGCTCGCGATGGGCGGCACCGGGCTCGGGCTGGCCCGCCAGTTGCTGTCCACCGTCGGCCCGGACGACGCCGCCGCCCCGGCGGGCGCCGCGGGGAC
>NZ_BAAAKJ010000429.1:0-2175 GCF_039527695.1 Kitasatospora putterlickiae | reverse complement strand
GCTGAGTACGGGTACTCAGGCGGCCGGAGCGGGCACACCCGACGATGGGCACATGCATCCAGCAGCCACCGCGCGGATCGGCATCACCGCCGTCGGCGCCCAGCTCCCCGCCCGCCGGCTGACCTCCGGGCAGCTCCAGGACGAGATCACCGCCGGCGGCCGACTGCGCCTGCCGGAGCGGACCTTCGAAAAGGCCACCGGCATCGTCACCCGGCACTTCGCCGCCGACGGCGAGTACGCCTCCACGCTGGCCCTCGGCGCCGCCCGGCGCGCCCTGGACGCCCGCGGGCTGCACCCGCTCGACCTCGACCTGCTGCTCTTCGCCTCCGCCACCCGGGACGTCGCCGAGCCCGCGACCGCCCATCTGGTGCAGGCCGAACTCGGCTCCCGCGCCCACGCGCTCGACGTCAGCAACGCCTGCAACAGCTTCCTCAACGGGATCGACCTGGCCCGCGCGATGATCCTGGCCGGCCGGGCCCGGCGGGCCCTGGTGGTCACCGGCGAGACGCCCAGCCGGGCGATGCGCCGCGACCCGAGCGGCGCCGAGCAGTTCCGCGAGGGCTTCGCCGGCTACACCTTCGGCGACGCGGGCGCCGCCGTGGTCGTCGAGGCCGTGGAGCGCGGCGGCATCCTCGACGTGGAGACCGAGACCGCCTCCGAGCACTGGGAGATCGGCGGCATTCCGGGCGGCGGCTCGCGCCACCCGCGCGGCGACGAGTACAGCTACTTCCGGGGCGGCGGCACCGAGTTGCGCGGGGTCTTCGAGAAGATCGGCCCGCACGTCCTGAACCGGGTGGCGGCCCGCACCGGCTTCACCTGGGACGACTACGCCCGGGTGCTGGTGCACCAGGTGACCGTCCCCTACCTGGAGCGGTTCGTCGAGGCCACCGGGGTCCCGGAGGAGAAGCTGGTCGTCACCGTGCCGGAGGTCGGCAATGTCGCCAGTGCCACGATGGGCCTCCAGCTCGACCGAATACACGGGACGCTGGAACCGGGGGACAAGGTGCTGATGGTCGGCCTCGGCGGCGGCGTCAGCCTGATGACGATGGTCTGGGAGGCGTCGTGACCGAGCTCTGGGTGATCGTGCCCGCCTACCAGGAGGAGGCCGGGATCACCGGCACCCTGAACGCCCTCGCCGCCCAGCGGGACCGGGACTTCACCCTGCTGGTCGCCGACAACGGCTCCACCGACGGCACCCCGGACGCCGTCCGCGCCTTCGCCGCCCGGGCGCCGTTCCCGGTCGAGGTGCTGGTCGAGCCGGAGAAGGGCGTCGGCTCCGCCGTCGACAGCGCGTTCCGGCACGCCATCGCGAACGGCGCCGCCCTGCTCGCCCGCACCGACGCCGACTGCCTGCCCGAACCCGGCTGGACCGCCGCCGCCCGGGCCGCGCTGCGCGAGCGCGGCGGCCTGGTCTGCGGCCGGGTCACCGCCCGCCGGGACGAGCACGGGCCCGCCGGGCGCGCGGTCTTCCTGACGCTGGTCGCGCTCGGCGCGCTCTTCGGCCGGATCCGGCCCGCGCACCGGCGCCGGCACGGCTACCTCGCCCCGTACCGGATGCACGCGGGCAACAACATGGCGATCACCGCCGAGCTGTACCAGGCGGTCGGCGGCATGCCGCGCCGTCCCTCGCCGACCGACCGGATGTTCATCAACCGGATCCGCCGGCACACCACCGCGATCGTCCACCGCCGCGACATGGTGGTGCAGAACTCCACCCGGCGGATCCGCGCGTACGGGGTGGTCGGCACCGCCCGCTGGTACCTGGAGCGCGGCGCCGGCGCCCGTGCCGTCGACGTCCGCTGACCCCCGCCACCGACTCCCGCCGAATCCCGAGGACAGCCCGTGCTCGACCGGCTCGCCCACTCCCTGCGCACCCTGCACCCCGACCGCCCCGCCGTGCTGCACCACACCCGGCTCGGCACCACCCGGGTGCGGATCCGCCGCGGCGAACTCGCCGCCCTCGCCGACAACTACGCCGTCGCCCTCAACGCCCGCGGCCTGCGCGACGGCGACACCCTCGGCGTCGCCGTCCGCCCCGGGCCGCGCGCCCTCGCCGTGCTGCTCGCCGCGCACCGGCTCGGCCTGCGCGCCGCCGTCCTCGACCCGACGGCCGGCCCCGACGTGCTGGCCGCCCGGCTCGCGCTGGCCCGGCCCGACCTGGTGCTCGCCGACGCC
>NZ_BAAAKJ010000428.1:0-1244 GCF_039527695.1 Kitasatospora putterlickiae | reverse complement strand
AGCCCTGGCCGACCGCGCGGACCTTCCAGGCGCCGTTGCGCTGGTAGACCTCGACCACGATCAGCGCGGTCTCCCGGCTGAGCGGCGGCGGGGTGAAGGTGACCAGCACCTCGCCGGTGGCGGCGTCCCGGACGGTCGCGGTCGGCTCGATGCCCGCGAAGGTGGCGCCGGCCTCGTCGGGGCTGGCCGTCACCACGATCTTGGTGATGCCGGCCGGAACGCCGGCGGTGTCGACGATGATCGCGTCCGGCGTGCCCGCGGCGGCCGGACGGTGGGTCACGCCGGGGCCGTTCGGGGCGTTGTAGAAGACGAAGTCGTCGTCCGAGCGGACCTTTCCGGCGTCGGTCAGCAGCAGGCCCGAGACATCCAGCGCCTTGGGTGCGGTGACCTCGACGGTCACCCGCGCGGCGGTCAGCGGGGCGTTGCCGCCTTGGGTCAGGACCGTGGACACGAACTCCTCCTGGGATGCGGTGGTGCGGCGCCGGCCCCGGCGATGGGGCGGCTGTGCCGGCTGGCGACCACAGTAACGAACGATTCCGGCCGGATGAGCCCGAACGGTGCGCTGACCTGTTCGGTTGCGGGGTCAGCCGGCCTTGGCGGTGACGCGCGGCGCCGGTGCGGTGGCGCCGAAGGCACCGAGCGCGGCGACGGCACGCGGGCGGCCGATGCCGAAGGCGCTGGCGTTCCAGGACTCGGGGGTCCGGTGCCCGGCGGCCCGGGACGGGGCGCCGGGCACCGGGCGGGCGGCGTGCCCGTGCGGCCCGTGTCCGGCGGGGCGGGTGCCGCGCACGGTGAAGGTGTAGCGGCCGGGGCGGACGTCCGTGCCGGGCGGGGTGGTGAAGCGGTAGACCGCCGCGCCGCGCTCCTGGTGGGTGCTGACCACGGCGCCGGCGAGGTCCGTCCAGGCGGTGCCGGTGCCGTGGGCCGCCGTGCCGGGGGCGAGGCGGATCTCGGCCTGCAGCGCGGTGAGCGGTTCGGCGACGGTCAGCGCGAGGACGTGCCGGGTGCCGTCGCGGCCGAGCGACTGGACCGCGGCGGTGCCGGCGAGCGCCTGGTCGTCGGCCTCGTCCGTGCCGGCGGCCGGGTCGGTGTCGTCCGGCGCGTCGTCGGTGGTGCCGAGGGTGCCGCCGGTCCACTCGCGCGGGGACGGGGAGGGCTCGCCGGGGGCGCCCGGGGAGGGGGCGAACGGCCGGGGCGTGGTCGCCGAGGGGGAGGGCGCGGGCTTGGCGGGGGGCGGCGACGCG
>NZ_BAAAKJ010000427.1:16785-17699 GCF_039527695.1 Kitasatospora putterlickiae | reverse complement strand
GGGGGCCGCCAACGCGGGCCCAACGTCGCCCCAACGCGCCCTGCCGTGCCCCGTCGTGCCCGCGTTGGCCCGCCGTTGGCGGGGGCTGTCAGCGTGACACCGTCCGGGGAGCGGCCCGATCGCCGTGGCACGCCCCGGTGCACCGAGACAGCGATCGAACCAGGTACCGCCCGTGCGGCGTGCCGACGAATGACGAATGTCGTAAGGGGCTCAACAGCCGTGGCCATCGACGCTACCGCCAACGCCGTGACCACCACCGGGGAGCCGGGGGTGCCCGCCCCGGCGGCCCCCCGGCCCACCCTGGACCAGGACGTCCTCGCCGAGCTCTACCGCCTGCACGGCGGCTACCTGCTGCGCGCGATGCTCCGGGTGACCAGTGGCGACCGCGGCAAGGCCGAGGACATCGTCCAGGAGACCCTGTTGCGGGCCTGGCAGAACCCGGCGGCGATGCACCGGGGCCCGGAGCACAGCCGGCCGTGGCTGTTCACGGTGGCGCGCCGGATCGCCATCGACCACTACCGGATGCAGACCGCCCGCGCCCAGGAGGTCGCCGACGAGGCGCCGGAGGACCACGCAGGCAGCCACGACCCGTACGACGAGGTGCTCGTGGCCCGGGACATGGCGGCGGCGATGGCCGGGCTCCAGCCCCACCACCGGGACGTGCTGGTCGAGTTGCACATGAAGGGCCGGTCGATGGCCGAGGTGGCCAGGGTGCTGGGGGTGCCGGTCGGCACGGTCAAGTCCCGCAACTTCTACGCCGTTCGCGCCCTGCGGCCGATCCTGGAGGCGCAGGGCATGGCCTGGGCCGGCTGACGGTCCCCGTAAGCGGAACGGAGTGAACCGTTCCGGCTCCGCCGCCCGTAGACCAGGGTGGCGGCACCGCCGCCGGCGCCCGTCCCCCCGTGCGGGCGCCG
>NZ_BAAAKJ010000427.1:8240-16678 GCF_039527695.1 Kitasatospora putterlickiae | reverse complement strand
TCACCTCGGCGGCGTCGGCCCCCGCGTCACCCGCCGAGCCGCCCGCCGAACCACCCGCCTCCGCCACCGTGCCCCCGTGCAGCACCACGTAGTGCAACGCCGCCCCCGTGGCCCGGCTCTCCCGGCGGAAGGCGTCCAGCGCCGTCGGCGCGACCGAGCCCTCCACCACCACCTGGTAGCCGCCCGAGGCGAACGCGAAGGCCGCCTGCGCGGTGGCCGCCAGCGCGGTCACGTTCTGCCGTCGCGCCTCCGGCCGGTCGGCCTCCACGTACCCCTGCCGGACCGCCCGCCGGAAGTCCTCCGCGCGCAGGTGGACGCTCGGGTGGAGCGCGTCCGCGACCAGCGGGGCGACCGCGCCGCTCCCGGCGCCGGCGGCCGGGTCGGAGAGGACGACCACGCTGCCCGCCCCCCGTCCGCCTCCGAGCTCCGGCCCACCTACGGTCGTACGGTTCACAGCTGCTGATCCCTTCGCGGGCCGGGGACGGACGGGGAGCCGGGGCGGGACGGCCGGAGTGGGCGCGGGCGAACCCGGCCATACGGACAGCCGACCGTCTCGTCATATCGAGTGACTGCTGTCGGAGATCAACCTAGTCCACCGCACACCCCGGAGTCCTCCCCTCCCCGGACCTCCCACCGTCCCGCCGCCGACCGCTCGCCGCGCGTCGGCCGTACCTCCTCCTGCCGGCGGCCTCCCCGCTACCCGCGCGCCCGCAGCACGATCGGATTGGTCAGCGCCGCCATCGCTCCCCACGGCAGGTCCGGGCCCATCGAGTTGCCCCGCCCCGGCGACCCGTCCGCCCTCGGGTGCCGCACCTCGGCCCGGACGTACGCGGCGAGCGAGGCCGTGGTCCGCCACACCACCGTGCCCGCGCCGTCGGCCGGCAGCGACTCCTGGTGCAGCTGCCCCTCGTCGGTCAGGAACCGCACCGTGCCGTTCGGCACCCCGGAGACGGCGAGCCGGACGTCCACCGGCGCGTCCGCCGGCACGGTCAGCTCCTCGCCGATCCCGGCCTGCCGGCCGCCCCCGGTCGCGGTGAAGTCCAGCTGGACGGCCGCCGATTCGGCCAGCCAGCTGCGCCCGGCGCGCAGGCCGTCCAGGACGGCGTCACGGTTGAGGTCCTCGGCGAACACCACGGTGTGGGGGGAGCCGATCACCTGCGGGACGTTGTGCGCGTCGCTGTTGCCCATCGCGGGCGGCCAGGACCGCCCCTCGCGCAGCGCCACCGCCAGCCCGGCGTCCCAGGTGTCCACCGCCGACTCGTCATCGTACGTCCACGGGCCGTTCCACACCTCGACGGCGTCCACGTCCTCGTACCCGAACTTCCACTGGCAGCCGACGTACGGGCAGTACGGGTGCGCCGGCACCACCAGCCCGCCCTGCCGCCGCACCTGGCGGGCGAACCGGGGGAAGGCCTCGTCGCGCGAGCGGTAGCGCCAGTCGATGAACTGGCCCGGCCGCAGCCCCAGCGCCAGCCAGTGGCCGTTGCGGGTGGTCACCTCCTCGCCGAGCACGATCAGCAGGTCCGGCCCGGCCAGCGGGCCCCACACGCCGTGGGAGGAGGTGGTGTTGTGGTCGGTCGAGACGATGAAGTCCAGCTTCGCCTCGCGCGCGCCGGCGGCCACCTCGGCGGGCTGGCGGCGCCCGTCCGAGTGCACGGTGTGCAGGTGGCAGTCGCCCCGGTACCAGGCGCGCCCGCGTCCCCGGGCACGCTCCGGCGGGTAGGCGGGGGTGAACTCGGCGCCCGGCGCGCCGAACCGCAGCGTCACCTCGACCCGGTACTCCAGACCCTGCGGCGCCACCTGGTACGGGCCCAGCACGACGTGCCACCGGCCCGGGCGGATCGGGCCCGGCAGGTAGCCGGGGGTGGCCTGCTCCCGGCTCACCGCGAACTCCGTCCGGAAGCCGCCCGACCAGCCGCGGAAGCCGCGCCCGCCGAGGTCGGTGCCGCGCTCGTCGAACAGCCCGATGTCGCAGGAGTTGCCCGGGGTACCGGGCGGGACGGTCGGCCTGTCGTACCGGTAGGAGACCGCGATCTCGCGGACGCCGGCGGGGACGTCGAAGGGGAGGTGGACGAAGTCGGGGGCGCCGGTCGGCAGCTCGCCGGTCAGGGTGATCGTCCGCTCGGCCCCGTCCGCCGCCCGGGCGACGCCCGCCGTCGCCGCCGTGGCCGCCGCCACCGCGCCGAGCGCCCCCGCCGCCAGTAACCCGCGCCGGCCCGGCATCGGGTTCTCCTCGTGCACGTGCTCCGTCATCGGAAGCCTCCGCTCTCGCCGGGATGTCAGCGAAGTCTCGTACCCACGCCGATGAACCCCCGGTGAGCCGCGCCCCACGGCCGTGCGGCAGCCCCGTGAAGGCCGTGTCCACGGCCGCCTCGAGGCCGCGCCCGCTTGCACGGGCGGGCGGGGCGGCCCTGAATGGAGGGGAGTGGATCAGCGGTATCTGACGATCGGACAGGTTCGGAGCTCTCATGGCACTCAGTCGGCGGACCCTCCTCGCGGGCTTGGCCGCGGCCACGGCCGCGTCCGGCACCGGCCTGGCCGGCTGCGCGCCCAGGCCGGCCGTCCAGCCGCCGACCGCGGCGCCGCCGACCACGGACGGTCCGACCCCCACGCCTACTCCGACCCCGACCCCCGCGCCCACCCCCTCCGCCGAGCCGCCCTCCGCCGAGGCGTCCGCCGGCCTCCCCACCCGTGCGGCCGTCACCGCCCGCTACGCCGACGCCGCCCCCACCGCCTGGGGCCTCGACGTCCCCGGCGTGCTCGCCACCCTCCCCGAGGCCGCCGCCCCCGCCATCGCCCTCACCTTCGACGCCTGCGGCGGCTCCGGTGGCTCCGGCTACGACGCCGCCCTCGTCGACGCCCTCCGCGCCCATGGCGTCCCCGCCACCCTCTTCCTGAACGCCCGCTGGATCGACGCCAACCCCGCCGTCTTCGACGACCTCGCCGCCGACCCCCTCTTCGAGATCGCCAACCACGGCACCGCCCACCGCCCCCTCTCCGTCACCGGCCGCTCCGCCTACGGCATCGCGGGCACCCGCGACCCCGGCGAGGTCCACGACGAGATCGCGGGCAACCAGGCGAAGCTCACCGCCCTCCTCGGCCACCCGCCCCGGTTCTTCCGCTCGGGCACCGCCCACTACGACGACGTCGCGACCCGCATCGCCGCCGACCTCGGCCAGCGGGTCGCCGGATTCAGCACCAACGCCGACGGCGGCGCCACCCTCCCCGCCGCCCAGGTCCAGGGGGAGCTGGCCGGCGCCGAACCGGGCGGCATCGTCATCGCCCACATGAACCGCCCCGCCTCCGGCACCGCCCGCGGCGTCGCCGCCGCCCTCCCCGCCCTGCTGGCCGCCGGCCGCACCTTCGTCCGGCTCTCGGACGCCTTCGGGTAGCCGCCCGCGCCCCGGAGGCCGCCCGGTGGACGACCCCCGGGGCGCTCACCGCGGCACCGGCGCCGCACCGCTCGCCGTGGACACCGGCAGCGCCGCCGCCACCCGGAACCCGGGTCCGTACGGCTCCGCGCTCAGCAGCCCGCCGTACAGCGCCACCCGCTCCCGCAGTCCGAGCAGCCCGTGCCCGGTGGACAGCCCCCGGCCCACCTCGGACTCCCCGTCGGGCGGCCGCCCCGCGCCGTCGTCCACCACCTCGATGAGCAGCGCCTGGTCCCAGGTGATCCGCACGACCGCGCGGGTCCCGGGGCCGGCGTGCTTGGTGATGTTGGTGGCCGCCTCCTGGATCAGCCGGTAGGCCGTCTGGCCCACGCTGTCGTCGATCCGCACCGGCGTGCCCCGGACCTCCAGCGAGATCCGCACGCCTGCCTTGCGGACGTCCGCCAGCAGCCGCTCCAGATCGCCCAACCCGTGGGTGTACCCCTCCTCCACCGCCGCCTCCGAGCTGCGCAGCAGCCGCAGCATGTGCCGCAGCTCGGCCATCGTCTGCCGGCCGAGCGCCTCGATGTGCGCGAACGCGTCGGCGCGCGCCGGGTCCTCCAGCGCCGTGGCCCGCGCCGTCTCCGCCCGCATCACGATCACCGCGACGGCGTTCGCGACGATGTCGTGCAGCTCCCGCGCGATCCGCACCCGCTCCTGGGTGACCCGCAACCGGGCCTCGGCGACCTCCTCCCGGTGCCGCGCCGCTGCCGTCCTGGTCGCCAGGCTCCACCGCGCGAACCCCCAGACCACCAGCGTCGCCGGGACGTAGAACGCGATGTTCGAGACCAGGACCGGGACGGTCTGCGGGCCCTCGTAGTCGCCGATCGTCTCGGCGATCGCCATCCCCATCGGGACGAGGGCGGCCACCAGCACCGTCGCGGCCACCCGCAGCCGGTACTGCGAGGCGACGGTGTAGAGGGCGATGTACAGGCCGAAGCACGGGGTGTAGTCGAGGGCGTTGGCCCACGAGAGCAGGTCGGACGTGAACGCGATCGCCCACACCACGGCGAAGACCGCCAGCGGACGGCGGCGCCGCATGACCAGCGCCAGTGCCTCGGCGAGCGCGAGCAGCAGCATGCCGATCCGCTGCCGGGTGTCCGCCTCGGGGTCGATCAGCGTGCCGAAGTAGAGCAACTCCGGGATGACCGCCATCACCGCCACCGCGGTGTCCTGCACCCACACCGACTGCAGCCACCGCGCCGCCCCCTGCCGCCGCGCCTGGCCCCGCTCCTGAGCGACCGCCGCCATCACGACCCGCCGCCCCCGCTCACGCCGCCGCCGGGCCGGCGTCCGCCGCCTTCCGCGACGGCGCCCGGCAACAGACCCGGCTGCTGCAGCACGTGCCCTTCGCGTAGTCGCCGGCACTCCCGGTGACCCCGGTCTCGGCCTCGGGCGCCTTGCGCCACCAGGTGTCGGGCGGACCGACCGCTTCCGGCCGCACCACCCGGAACCCCAGCTCGGCGTACGTCGCCCACTGGTCGCCGTGGTTGCGCAGCAGGGCTTCGGCCAACCGCGCACTCGTGACGCTGACGGTCGCCACCGCGAACGGTTCGTCCCAGACCAGGGTCAGTACGGCCGCCGCCGTGGTGATCCCGTCGCCTTCCAGCGCCGCCATGCTGACGCCCCCGACCGGCACGACCGCCCCGTTCTCCCCGCTTCCCGGCGGCGGCGATATCCGGGCCGAGAACCTCCGCCACGGATTGGCCAGCGCCTCGGGCGGATCGGGTACCAGCACCGTCCCCTTACTGGTCAGCAGCCCGTACCCCAGCAGCTCGCCGACCACGCCGCCGCCCTCCTGGGTGTGCACGGTCACCGTCAGCGCGGGGATTCCGCTCACAGGATTGCTACTCATGGTGACACCTCGTGATCATCAATGCCCGCGCTCCATCACGACGGGCGATCTATCCACACCCTCCCTCCACTCCTGTCCCAGGAGCATGAGCCCCCGGCCCCACCTCGGCCCCGACCTGCGGACTTCCGGGCGGCCGTTCGTGGGTGCGCGACCGACCGTCATGACATTTGTCACGGGCCGTCGCTGAGGAAACTCATCACGGTCGGTGAGTGCACGCACTTCTGCGGCCCCGGCCCCGCAGGAAGGCTGAACCCTATGACCGAGCGCCTCCCCGCCCTCCGCCTCCTCCTGGCCGACGACGAGCCCGCCCGCCGGGCCGCCCTGTCCGCGCTGCTGGCCCTGGAGGAGGGCCTGACCGTCATCGCCGAGGCCGACTCCGCCCCGGCGGCGGTGGCCCTGGCCGCGATCCGGCGGCCCGACATCGCCGTCCTCGCCTTCCGCTCGGCCGGCCTCGCCCTGTCGCCGCTACCGGCCTGCCCGACGGTGATCATGACGACCCACGCCCGCCCGGGCGACCTCCGCCGCGCCCTGCGCGCGGGCGCCAGGGCCTACCTGCCGCGCAGCGTCTCCGCCACCGACCTCGCCCACGCCATCCGCACCGTTCACCGGGGCGGCCGCTACCTCGACCCGGACACCCTGGCCCCGGACACCACGGTCCTGACCGCCGAAGAACTCGACGCCCTCGACCTCACCGCCACCGGCGCTCCCGTCCCCCCACAGGCCGCCCGCCATCTCGCCTCCGCCGCCACCAAGCTCGGCACCACCCAGCCGGGCACCGCCCTTCGGCGGGCTCGGCGGCACGGGTGGATCTGAGCGGTCACACGCGTTCGCTCCGCTTGCGGATCGCGACGGCGAGGTTTTCGCGGGTGGTCAGGGTGTGGGGGTGGGTATCGCCGAGGACCTGTTCGGCTTGGGTGAGGGTGGTTTCGAGGAGGGGGATGGCGCGTTGGAGGTCTCCGGCGGATGCGTAGGCCTTGGCGAGGTTGTTGCGGCTGGCCAGGGTGTGGGGGTGGGTATCGCCGAGGACCTGTTCGCGTTGGGTGAGGGTGGTTTCGAGGAGGGGGACGGCGCGTCGGAGGTCTCCGGCGGACTCGTAGGCGCCGGCGAGGTTGTTGCGGATGGCCAGCGTGTGGGGGTGGACGTCGCCGAGGACCTGTTCGGCTTGGGTGAGGGTGGTTTCGAGGAGGGGGATGGCGCGTTGGAGGTCTCCGGCGGACTCGTAGGCGCCGGCGAGGTTGTTGCGGCTGGCCAGCGTGTGGGGGGCGGTCTCGCCGAAGACCTGCTCGCATTGGGTGAGGGTGGTTTCGAGGAGGGGGATGGCGCGTTGGAAGTCCCCGGCGGACTCGTAGGCGTAGGCGAGGTTGTTGCGGCTGGCCAGCGTGTGGGGGGCGGTCTCGCCGAAGACCTGCTCGCATTGGGTGAGGGTGGTTTCGTAGAGGGGGATGGCGCGTTGGAGGTCTCCGGCGGACTCGTAGGCGTAGGCGAGGTTGTTGCGGCTGATCAGGGTGTCGGCGTGGACGTCGCCGAGGACCTGTTCGCGTTGGGTGAGGGTGGTTTCGAGCAGGAGGATGGCGCGTTGGAAGTCCCCGGCGGACTCGTAGGCGCTGGCGAGGTTGTTGCGGCTGGCCAGAGTATGGGGGTGGACGTCACCGAGGACCTGCTCGTTCAGGCGGAGAACGGCGTGTAGGAGAGGGATGGCGCGTGCCGCGTGCCCCTGCTCATTAAGACGGCGGGCCGCGGCGGGATACAGGCCGGCGGCGTGATCGTCCTGCGGGTCGCCGGTCGCGGTGGCGGCGAGGGCGATGAGATGCGGCAGGTGGGTGTCCCACTGCGGGGTCACGTACGGGTGCGGGTGTCTGCCGGGGTTGAGCGCCCGCATCAGGGCGTCCTCCGCCGCGTGGCGGCCGGCCGGGGATCCGTCCGGTTCGGCGGGGGCGGTGTCGCGGAGGACGGTCTGGACGAGGCGGTGGACGCTCACGGTGTCCCTGGTGACGGTGGCCATGCTGTAGGCCTTCAGGAGGCCCAGGGCCTCGTGGAAGTCGTCGTCGTCCGCTGCGCCGAGCAGGGTGATGGGGACGTTGTCGGGCGCGAGCCAGGCGAGGGTGTGCAGGAGGTCGACGGCGAGCGGGTCGCGGGTGGCGAGGGCCTGGAGGGTCTGGGTCCAGATGCGGGTGATGGTCCGCTCGGCGTCGAGTCCGTCGGCGGCCTTGTCGAGTTTGGTGGGCAGGTTTCGCCGGTAGGCGGTGATGGTCATGCTGGGGTTCTGGCGGAGGTAGGCGCCGGCCTGTTCCAGGGCCAGTGGCAGGTAGCCCATCTCGGCGGCGAGTTCGTGTGCTTCCTGGCGTTCGCGTGCGGTCGGGGCGCCGTCGGGGAAGGCGTAGCCGCAGATCAGCTCGGTCGCCTCATGGGGGTCGAGGGTGCCGAGCGGGTAGGTGCGGACACTCCAGGGCCAGCCGGTGGCGCGGCGGCTGGTGATGAGGTGGTGGCCGCCGCTGAGGGCGCCGAGGTAGCGCTTCAGATCGCCGGGGTCCTCGACGTTGTCGAACAGCAGCAGCCAGCCGGGGTGCCACTGCAGCCAGGCCATCGCCCACTCGGCCCGCTGCTCCTGGGAGACGGTCCCGGGCCAGGTCGGCCGCAGCCGCCGGGCCAGCTCCGCCAGGGACTGTTCGATCGCGGCCGCGCTGTCGGCGGTGATCCACCAGATGGCCGTGTACTCGCGGCGGAACCGGTGGGCGTAGGCCAGCGCGAGGGTGCTCTTGCCGACCCCGCCGAGGCCGTGCACCGTTGACGCCTGGGTGATCGCGGTCCCGCCCGCCTCGGTGAGCGTGGTGCGGAGCCAGGCGAGGGCGTCCTCGCGTCCGACACACCGCGGGGGCTGATCGAGGTTGGTGAAGTCGGGCGGGGCCTGGACGTCGCGGGCCGCGTTGAGGACTTCCGCGGGCAGGCCGATGACGTCGCCGGTGTGAGCGGTGCCAATGCTGTGCGCCGCGACGGATCCCGGCCCCGCCGCCTCGTAGCTGCCGCCGTTCACTCGCCCGCGCGGTGGCCGTCGCCCGTGATGGCGGTGGTGATGGTGTGGGCGGCGATGGACCGCTCGCCGGAGGCCGTGATGGTCACGGCCCCGGCGGGCCCCCCCCGCAGGAAAGCCGGGGGTT
>NZ_BAAAKJ010000427.1:0-8131 GCF_039527695.1 Kitasatospora putterlickiae | reverse complement strand
CTTCGGCGCGGACGAGCACCGCGCCGCCGTACGCGCCCACCGCCGCCGTCAGGTACGGGCCGGCCTGCCGCGCCAGTTCAACGATCTCCGTGCTCATTCCCGTCTCCCTCGGGCCGCACCCCAGCTGCCCTGCGGCAGTTCAGGGGAAGAGCTTAGAGCCATCGGCGCCTACCGCAGGACCGTGATGGCGGTGGCGAGGTGCCCGTCGTGGACGCGCCAGCGTCCCGCCAGGGTGGGCAGGGGGGAGGGGACGAGGATGGTGGCGGTGAAGGTGCCGTCGGGGCGGAGGACGAGGTCGGCCTCGGAGAAGTCGAGGAAGCGCTGGGTGAGCGGGAACCAGGTCTTGTAGACGGATTCCTTGGCGCTGAACAGGATGCGGTCCCAGGGGGTGCCGGGGTCGGACGCGGACAGGGCGGTGTTGCGCTTCTGCTCCGCGGGGAGGGCGATGGCGTCGAGTACGCCCTCGGGCAGCGGGAGGGCGGGTTCGGCGTCGATGCCGAGGGAGAGGACGTCCTCGGCCCGGGCGACGGCGGCGGCGCGGAAGCCGGCGCAGTGGGTGAGCGAGCCGACGACGCCGTCCGGCCAGCCGGGGGCGCCGCGCAGGCCGGGGACCAGCGGTCGGTACGGGACGCCGAGGCGGGTGAGGGCGAGGCGGGCGCAGTGACGGACGGTGGTGAACTCGCGGCGGCGGGATTCGACGGCGCGGGCGATGGCCGCCTCCTCCGCCGGTTCGAGGCGGGCCTCGGGCGGGTCGGAGTAGGCGGTCTCGACGACGACGGGTGCGGGCAGGAGCTCGTTGATCACTGTTCCCCCGGACAGGACGGACGACATGGCCTTCCGGAGAATAGCGTGATGATCGGATCGGCGATCGGTGATCGGCTATTCGAACGCGGCGGCGGCCTCCCGCAGCGCTCGGGCGACGGTCGCCGGGTCGTCGGGGCCGGGCGCGCCGGGCAGGTAGGTGACGGCGCGCAGCCCGCCGCTGTAGCGGAAGGAGCGGTGGCGCTCGTACAGCGGCCACGACACCGGGGACCTGCGGTCGACGCCGACGCTGATGCCCTGGAACGGGGCCATGCCGATGAGCTGGTGGACGGGCCCGAGCCGGCCGGTCCCGGTGCCGTCGACCAGGACGCGGAACTCCCAGCGCAGGCCGGCCACGGCGGTCGCCTCGACGGTGACCAGGTGGGCGCCGGGGGCGAGCGGGCCGGCGTCGGCCTCGAAGAGCTCGCCGTACTGGTTGTAGGCGAACCGCAGCCGGCCGTCCTCGACGTAGAGGCCGTAGCCGCCGCCCTGGTCGCCGTGCGAGACCAGCACCCCCGCGTCCTCGGCGCCGTGGTGGGCGAGTTCGACCTCGATGGCGAAGGAGCGGAAGGCGATCAGCCGGGACGAGCGGTACCGCTCCAGTTCGGGCGTGCCGGCGAGCAGCCGCAGCGAACGGCGCAGCAGGGCCTCGTCGGGGTGGCGGCGGGCGAGGGCGCCGCCGCCGTCGTTGAGCGGGAAGACGCCGTTGCGCCAGGCGGCGGCCTCCCACGCCTCGGACAACTCCTTGACCAGGCCGGGGTGTTCGGCGGCGAGGTCGTGGATCTCGGTGGGGTCGGTGCGCAGGTCGTAAAGCGCCCACTCGCCGTCGTCGTACGGGGCGCCGGGGCGGTGCAGGGTGACCAGCTTCCAGCCGTCGCGGTAGTGGCTGCGGTTGCCGGTCATCTCGCAGTACTGCTCGGGGTGGGTGGAGGCGGCGGCCGGGTCGCGCAGCACGGAGGCGAAGGTGGCGCCGTCCAGGGACTGGGTCGGCAGGCCCGCGCGCCGGGCGGGCCGCTCCACGCCGGCGAGGTCGAGCAGGGTGGGCAGCAGGTCGGTGACGTACTGGTACTGGGTGCGGACGCCGGGGTCGTCCTCGGCGCGCGGGAGGCCGGCGGGCCAGGAGAGCACGAAGGGGACGCGTACGCCGCCCGCGTGGGTCTGGCCCTTGTAGAGGCGGAACGGGGTGTTGGAGGCCATGCCCCAGCCGCGCGGGTAGTGGACCAGCGAGCGCGGGCCGCCGATCAGTTCCACCTCCCGTTCGACGTCGGGGTTCCAGTCCTCGGGGAGGCCGGGGTGGTGGACGAAGCGGCTGAAGTAGCTGCGGGTGCCCTCGGCGCCGCCCTCGCCGGTGCCGCCGTTGTCGGAGGTGAACACCACGATGGTGTTGTCGAGTTCGCCGAGTCCGGTGAGGGTGTCGAGCAGCCGGCCGAGGTTCTGGTCGACGTTGTCGACCATGGCGGCGTAGACCTCCATGTAGCGGGCGTAGAGCCGCCGCTGGGCGGGGTTGAGCTCGCTCCAGGGGCTGACCTCGTGGCCGGATTCGGTGTTGCGGTCCGGCAGTTCGGTGCCGGGCGGGAAGTGGCCGGCGGCCAGCTGGCGGGCGAATCTGGCGGCGCGCAGCTCGTCCCAGCCGCCGTCGTAGCGGCCCCGGTGGCGGGCGAGGTCCTCGGGCTTGGCCTGCAGTGGGCCGTGCACGGCGTTGTGGGCGAGGTAGAGCAGGAACGGCTTGTCGGCGTCGTGGGCGCGCAGCGCCTTCACCATGTCGATGGCGCGGTCGGTGATGTCGTCGGTGTAGTAGTAGTCGTCGGGGAGTTCGTCGATGTCCAGCGGGCTGTTGTCGCGGACGAGTTGGTGCGGGTGGAAGAGGCTGGTGAGGCCTTCGAGGACGCCGTAGTACTGGTCGAAGCCCTTCTGCAGCGGCCAGTTGGCGCGGTTGTCGGCGGCGTTGGAGGCGGAGTCCCGGGTGAGGTGCCACTTGCCGACGGCGTAGGTGGCGTAGCCGGCGTCGTGCAGCAGCTGGGCGAGGGTGGGGATGTCGTCGGCGATCTCCATGCCGTAGCCGGGGAAGCCGGGGTCGGCGTTGGCGACGAAGGAGTAGCCGACCCGGTGCGGGTTGAGGCCGGTGAGCAGGGCGGCCCGGGCGGGGGAGCAGAGCGGCATGGTGTGGTAGTTGGCGAGCTTGACGCCGCGCTCGGCGAGGCCGTCCAGGGCCGGGGTGGGGATCTCGGCGCCGAACGGGCTGATGTCGCTGTAGCCGAGGTCGTCGACCAGGACGACGACGATGTTGGGCGCGCCCTCGCGCGGGCGGATCCGCCCGGGCCAGGCGGGCGTGGACTCGCGGAAGGTGCGGCCGACGGTGCCGGGGAAGCCGGCGTACGGGTCGCGGTAGGGCGCTTCCGCGTCGGGGGTGCCGGTCATGCGGTGCTCCGGGTGCTGAGGGCGGCGGGCCGGGCGTCCAGGCGTGGGACGGCGGCGAGGAGTTCGGCGGTGTAGGGGTGCTCGGGCGCGGTGACGACCCGGTCGGCCGGGCCGGTCTCGACGATCCGGCCGCGGTGCATGACGGCGATCCGGTGGCTGACCTGCCGGACCACCGCGAGGTCGTGGGCGATGAACAGCAGGGCGAGGCCGAGTTCGCGCTGGAGGCGGGCGAGCAGGTCGAGCACCTGGGCCTGGACCGAGACGTCCAGCGCGGAGACCGGCTCGTCGCAGATCAGCACGCTCGGCTCGGGCGCCAGCGCCCGGGCGATGCCGATGCGTTGGCGCTGGCCGCCGGAGAAGGCGCGCGGGTACCGGTCGGCGCTGTCGGGGTCGAGGCCGACCTGCTCCAGCAGTTCGGCGACCCGGCGGGCGCGCGCGGGGCGGTCGCCCAGGCGGTGGGCGATCAGCGGCTCGGCGATGATCCGGCCGACGGTCATCCGGGGGTTGAGCGAGGAGTACGGGTCCTGGAAGACCAGTTGCACCTCGCGCCGGGCGGCCCGCTCGCCGCCGTGTCCGAACTCCTCTCCCCGGAACCGGATCCCGCCGCCGCTCGGGGCGTGCGCCTGGACCAGCGCGCGGGCCAGCGTGGACTTGCCGGAGCCGGACTCGCCGACCAGGCCGAGCGTCTCGCCGGGGTGCAGCACCAGGTCGACGCCGTCCAGCGCGGTGACCGCGCGCCGTCGCGAGCCGTAGGTCTTGCGCAGGCCGGTGACGGTGAGCAGCGGCTCGGGCCCGGGCACGCTGTTGGCGGCGGCCTCCGAGGGCGCCTCCAGGCGTGGGACGGCGGCCAGCAGCTGCTTGGTGTAGGGGTGCCGCGGTTCGGCGAGGACGTCGGCGGTCCCGCCGGACTCGACCACCCGGCCGTCGCGCATCACCAGCAGCCGGCGGCAGGTCTGCGCGATCACCCCGAGGTCGTGGCTGATCACCACGAGCGCGGTGCCGGTCTCCCGGTTGATCCGGGTGAGCAGGCGCAGGATCTGCCGCTGGACGGTCGGGTCGAGGGCGGTGGTGGGTTCGTCGGCGACCAGCACCTCGGCGTCGTTGGCGAGCGCTAGGGCGATCATGACGTGCTGGCGCTGGCCGCCGGAGAACTGGTGCGGGTGGTCGCGCAGCCGGTCGGCGGCGTCGGGGATGCCGACCAGGTCCAGCAACTCGACGGCGCGGGCGGCGCGTTCGCGCTTGTCGGGACGGGTTCCGTGGGCCCGCAGTGCCTCGTCGAGCTGCCGGCCGATGGTGAGCACCGGGTTGAGCGAGGACATCGGGTCCTGGAAGACCATGGCGATCCGCCGGCCCCGGACGGCGCGCAGGGCGCTCTCGGGCAGCGTGGCGAGGTCCTGGCCGGCCAGTTCCACCGTGCCGGCGGTGATCCGCCCGCCGGCGGGGAGCATGTGCAGCAGGGCGAGCGCGGTGGTGGACTTGCCGGAGCCGGATTCGCCGACCAGGCCGAGGGTGTCCCCGGCGGCGAGTTCGAAGCCGACGCCGTCCACGGCTGAGGTGCCGTCGGTGGCGCCGTCGAACGTCACGGTGAGGTCGGTGACCCGCAGTACGGTGCGGCGGGGAGGGCTGGCGGTCATCGGCGGATCCCCCGGTTCAGGGCCTCGGCGATCAGCGTGAAGCCGAGCACCAGCGCGGTGGTCACGGCCAGCGGGGCGGCCGCGAAGGTCGGATGGGTGGCGAGGTAGCCGACGGACTGGCTGAGGATCGAGCCGAGGGTCGGCTCCGGCGGGCGCACGCCGAGCCCCAGGAAGCTCATCGCGCCCTCGATGAAGACGCCGACCGACAGCGCCACCGCGGTCTGCACGACCAGCGGGTCGACGGCGTTCGGCAGCACGTGCCGCAGCAGCACCCGGGCCCGGGAGGCGCCGCCGACCCGGGCGGCCAGCGCGTACTCACGCTCCCGCTGGACCAGGATGCCGGACCGCAACTGGCGTCCGAACAGCGGGATCTCGGCGAGCGCGATGACGATGAACACCGGCCAGCGGCCCGGCCCGAGCACGGCCGTGACGGCCAGCGCCAGGATCAGCCCCGGGAAGGCGAGCACCAGGTCGAAGGCCCGCTGGACGGCGGTGTCCGCCCAGCGGTGGGTGGCCGCGAGCAGGGCGAGCGAGCAGCCGGTCAGCGCGCCGACCGGTACGGCGCCGAAGGTCAGCGCGAGGTCGGTGGTGATGCCGTGCAGGACCCGGCTGAGCAGGTCCCGCCCGAGGTCGTCGGTGCCCAGCGGGTGCTCGGCGCTCGGCCCGGCGAGCGCCAGCGGGCCCTGGGCGTCGGGGTCGTGTCCGGTGAGCAGCGGGGCCAGCAGCCCGGCCAGGGCGATGGTGCCGACCAGGGCGAGCCCGGTCAGGCCGCGGGCGGTGAGCAGCCCGGCGAGGTGGCGGTTGCGGACGGCGGCACGCGCGGAGCGCGCCGGGGCGGGGGCGGTCAGGGCGGTCATCGGTTACTCCCACCGGATCCGGGGGTCGAGCCAGGCGTACACGAGGTCGGTGAGCAGCTGGACGGCGACGTAGCCGGCGACGACCAGCAGCAGCACGGCCTGCACCACCGGGTAGTCGCGGCGCAGCACGCCCTGCTCGACGAGCTGGCCGAGCCCGGGCCAGGCGAAGATCCGCTCCACCAGCACCGCCCCGGCGACCAGGTGGCCGATCTGCAGACCGAGCACGGTGACGGCGGACGGCAGCGCGTTGGGCAGGGCGTGCCGCCAGACGATCCGGCGGCGGGAGACGCCGACGGCGGTGGCGGTGCGCACGTAGTCCTCGGCGAGCGCCCGTTGGATGCCGTCGCCGAGGTACCGGGCGAGCACGGCGGCGCTGGGCAGGGCGAGGCAGACGGCGGGCAGCAGCAGGTACTGCAGCGCGAGGTCGGGGGCGTCGAGCAGGGACTCGTGGCCGCCGGCGGGCAGCAGCCCGAGGGTGACCGCGAACAGCAGCACCAGCAGCACGCCGGTGACGAACGGGGGCACGGCCAGCACGGCGGTGGTGAAGGCGCGGACGGCGGCGGCGACCGTTCGGCGCTCGGCGGTGGCGCCGAGCACGCCGAGCGGCAGGGCCAGCAGGACGACCAGCAGCAGGGCGGCGGCGGTGAGTTGGACGGTGGCGCCGATGCCGTCGCCGATCAGTTCGGAGACCTGGCCGCCGATCGAGTAGCTGGGCCCGAGGTCGCCGGTGAGGAGGTCGCCGAGCCAGCGCAGGTACTGCGTCAGCAGCGGCTCGTCGAGCCCGAGTCGGGAGCGGATCGCGGCGACGGCCTGGGGTCCGGCGTCGGGGCCGGCCAGCGTGGTGGCGGGGTCGCCGGGGATCAGCCGGAGGATGAGGAAGACCAGGAAGGAGGCGAGGAGGAGGACGAGCAGCCCGGAGGGCAGTCGCTTGAGGAGGAGGCTTCGCATGGGGTCCCGGGCCGTCCCGTCAGGCCGTGAGGTAGGCGTCGTCGAGGTTGAGGTAGCCGAACTTGTTGAGGGTGGCGCCGCGGGCCTTGCCGCCGGCGACCTCGCTGAGGCCGGCGATGGCGAGGTCGATCACGAACTGCTCGTCGAGCAGGGTGTCGGTGATCTGCCGGTAGAGCGCCTTGGCCTCGTCGCTGTCGCTGTCCGGCCGCTTCCAGGCGCGCCGCACGATGTCGGTGTAGGCCGGCGAGGTGAAGTGCGAGCTGTTCTTCGCCTCGTTGAACGGGTAGGCGCTCACCGCCAGGGTGGCGGGGTGGAGTTGGGCGAAGCCGTGGCTGAGCGTCCACAGCGCGGGCATGGTCTGGGCGATCAGCTGCTTCTGCATGGTGGGCGAGTCGACGGGCTGCAGCACGGTCTCGATGCCGACCTGCTTGAGGTCGTACTGGAGGATCTGCGCGATGGCGGTGTTGCCCGGGTCGTTGCTGTGCGCGAACGGCAGGGTGATGCCGGTGAGTCCGGCCTCCTTGAGCAGTTGCCGGGCCCGCTCGGGGTCGTGTCGGTAGTGGGCGGCGGCGTCCGCGCTGTACGCGGGGGAGGACTTGGGCCAGGGCGTGGCGGAGACGGTGCCGGAGCCGCCGAGCGCCTGCTGGACCAGCCGCTCGCGGTCGACGGCCCAGGCGATGGCCTGGCGGACCCGCTTGTCGCCGACGTGCTCGGCGGTGAGGTTGAC
This sequence comes from Kitasatospora putterlickiae, assembly GCF_039527695.1. Lineage (NCBI taxonomy): Bacteria > Bacillati > Actinomycetota > Actinomycetes > Kitasatosporales > Streptomycetaceae > Kitasatospora > Kitasatospora putterlickiae. The sequence continues at coordinate 746 of NZ_BAAAKJ010000427.1, read as the reverse complement.
GCCGATGTAGTACGCGCCGCCGCCGGTGTCGTAGGAGGTGACGCGGAACTGCGGGTCGCCGCGCAGGGCGGTGAGGTCCTTGCCGCGCACGTGGTAGGAGAGGTGGGTCTGGCCGGTCTTCAGGGAGGAGAGCAGCGACTCGCTCTGGGGGATCACCCGGATCTCGACGCCGTCCAGGTAGGGGCGGCCGGGGTTCCAGTACGTCTCGTTGCGGGCGAAGGTGAGCGAGCTGCCGGGCTTGCGCTCGGTGAAGGTGTAGGGGCCGGTGCCGACCAGCCTCGTCCCGGCGAAGGCCTCCTCGACGGTGGCCGAGTCCGGGATGATCATGAACTCGAAGAGGTCGAAGATGTTGCTCACCGGGTGGGCGAGGACGAGGGTGAGCTCGAAGTCGCCGTTCTTGCGGAAGTCGGTGACGGCGGCCGCGGTCGAGCGCAACTGGGCCGAGCGGGCCGGGTTCTGCAGGTTCTTGACGGCGAAGACGACGTCGTCGGCGGTGAACCGGCGGCCGCTGTGGAACGTCACGTCCTCGCGCAGTTTGAGGGTGACGCCGGTGCCGTCGGGGGCGACCTGCCAGGAGGTGGCCAGCTCGGGCTGCGGCCTCAGCCGGTCGTCGTAGCGGGTCAGGGTGTTGAAGACGAGGCGCTGGACGAGGGTGTTGGCGCTCTGCGCGAACAGCAGGGCGGGGGTGAAGTCGACACTCGCGCCGACCGTGAGGACGCCGCCGCGGCGCGGGCCCGCCGCGCCAC
>NZ_BAAAKJ010000426.1:0-7187 GCF_039527695.1 Kitasatospora putterlickiae | reverse complement strand
TGCCCGAGACCGGCCCGCCCACCACCGGACCGCGCGGCGGCGGAACCGCGTTCGCCGGACCCCCGCTCGCCGGGGTCCCGTGGGCCGGGGTCCCGTTCGCCGGAGTCCAGCCGCCTGCCGATTGCCCGCTCATGTCCTCGTCCTCCTGCCATCGCCTGCTCCGGCTCCCCGGCGGCCCGCCCGTCGCGGACGGCCCGGTCGTACGGGAACGGGGCCGGTCCGGCGCCGCCGCAGGGCCTCCGCTCGCCGTGCTCAACGAGCGCGCGGACGGCGGGACATGACCCGGAAGTGGGCCCCGGGGCGCGCCCGGCCCGCCTCACGCCCCGGCCGTACGCTGCCTGCCGGTCCCCGGGTGCGCTCCCCGGAGGTCCGCCACATGCTGGGGGCATGGAAACCAACAGCCCGTCCGGCACGGCGAAGCCCCAGGTCAAGGTCGCCGAGTTCCGCACCGACAGCCGCTACCGGCTGGTCCACTTCGAGGGCCACGGCTGGGAGCCGCTCGGCCCCGAGGAGTTCGAACCGAGGATCAAGCAGGTGTTCCCGGACCTCGATCCCCGCGACCCGGTCCGCGTCGAGTGGGCGGACCGCCCCTGGGAGTGGCCCGCCTGGCACCCGGGCGAGGCCTGACCGCGAGCGTGACGGCCATCCGGGGTACGGTTGACCCGGCCGGTTGACGGCCGCGACGGCCCCGGTTGACGCCGGGAGCCGGTACGCGCCGCGAGGAGGCCGGTCATGGGGGAAGCACGCGACACGGACCGCCCGCCGGGCACCGCCGGCTACGGCGAGCAGGCCGAACGGCTGGCGGCGCAGTACGAGGCCGTCACCTTCGCCGAGGTCCACCGCGAGGCCCTGCACCTGTTCCCGACCCGGCCCGCCGACGTCCTCGACATCGGCGCCGGCAGCGGACGCGACGCCGCCGCGCTGGCCGCCCTCGGCCACCGGGTGGTCGCCGCCGAACCCACCGCCGAGCTGCGCCGGATAGGCGAGCGGCGGCACGCCGACAGCGGCGTCCGCTGGGTCGACGACGCCCTGCCCGCCCTGCCCCGCCTCGGCGCGACGGGCGCGCGCTTCGACGTCGTGCTGCTGACCGCCGTCTGGATGCACCTGGCCCCCGACGAGCGCCCGCCGGCCATGGACGCCCTCACCGCCCTGCTCGCCCCCGCCGGCCGGTTCTTCCTCTCGGTGCGCCACGGCCCCGTCCCGCCGGGCCGCCGGATGTACGACGCTCCGGCCGTCGAAGTCCTCGCCCTCGCCCGCACCCGCGGCCTGCACCCCCTGCTGCACACCGAACGCCCGGACCTGCACGGGCGCTCCGACGTCCACTGGACCGAGCTGGTCCTCTCCGGCGCCCCGTCAGTTCGCCAAGCCGCCGTTGCTCATGAGTAGCTGACCGTTGACCCACTGGCCCTCGGGGGAGCAGAGGAAGGCGACCAGGTTCGCGGTGTCCTCCGGCGTGCCCAGGCGGCCGAGCGGCGTACGGCCCAGGACCGCGCTCCGCACCGCCTCGGTCATCCACCCCGTGTCCACCGGCCCGGGGTTGACCACATTGGCGGTCACCCCCAGATGGGCGAGCTCGTGCGCCGCCGCGAGCGTGATCCGGTCCAGCGCCCCCTTGCTCGCCCCGTACGGCAGGTTGCCCGCCGTGTGGTCACTGGTGAGCGCGACGATCCGGCCACTGCCGGCCGCCCCGGCGAACCGGCGCCCGTACTCGCGGATCAGCAGCCAACTCGCCCGCGCGTTGACCGCGAAGTGGCGGTCGAAGCTCTCCACCGTGGTGTCCAGGAGACCTGAGTCGACCGACTCGCAGTGCCCCAGCACCAGCGCCGTCACACCACCGAGCCGCCGCTCCACCTCATCGAACACCCGCCCCGCCGCGCCCACTTCGGCCAGATCCGCCTCCACCCCCGCGCTCGCCGCCCCCCGCTCCGCCAACGCCCGCTCAACGGCCTCGGCGGCCCCCGCCTCGGCACCCCAGGCCATCCGCCGGTCATAGGGCGCCCAGTAGCTGAAGGCGACGTCCCACCCGTCCTCGGCAAGCCGACACGCGATCCCGGCCCCGATCCCGACCGTCCGCCCGACCCCGGTCACAAGCACCACGGGCCGGGAGGCGGCGGACCGCACTGGTTCGTCATCAACCGTCATGACCCACGATCGTCCGCCTGGTCCGACTGACCGTCAAACCCTTTCTTCCCCAGACGTACCGGGTGCGAAGGGCCCCACCCCGGCGCCCAACTCTCACAGACGCCACGTGCGTCCCGTTCAACGTGGCGTAGGAAGTCGGCCCTCCCGACTTCCTACGCCACACAAGCTGTCCACCATCTCAGTCGAACCTGGATAGTCTTCTCATGCGCCCACCGCATGAGATCCCAAAGGCCCGATATGCCCGACTCTCAACAAACTGCAGAATCCCGCCCCACAGCCGGATAGCCCCCCGGTCCACGAACTCTGCTCCCCGCACACGCGGGGATGGCCCGACGAGTAGATCCGAAGTTCTGGCCCGCCAAAGGGCCGAGGGTGTCCAAGATCAGCTTGTGACGACCGACCTGAACACCCTCTTGACCGCACTGTACGTGAAGATCGATGACGGGATTGGAGGAACACGGTGCCCTGGGCAGGCCGCCGTTGCTCAGCGACTCGGAACTCGTCTGCCCGGCGGTGGCACAGGCCTGCTCGGTTTCCACTCCGAGGCCCGCTGGCTGTGCTACGCGAACAGGCACATGTTGGGCATTTCCGCGCTGGAGCAGTTCCTCGGCGGCGCGGCCGGACTGTCGGTGGCGACGGTGACCCGGCTGACCAGGCAGTGGCAGGACGACCACGCCGGCTTCCAGCGGCGCGACCTGTCGCAGACCGACGGCGTCTACGTGTGGGCCGACGGCGCGCACCCGAAGGTCCGGCTCGGCCGGGCCTGATCGCCCGGGCCGAGGGCCTGCGCGAGTCCACCGGGTCGTGGGCCGGCCTGCTGCGGGACCGCCGTCGGCGTGGCGTGCGGGACCCCGAGTTGGTCGTCGGCGACGGAGCGATGGGCCTGTGGAGGGCCTTGGCCGAGGCCTTCCCGGCCGCCCGCCACCAGCGGTGCCGGGTTCACAAGGCCCGAAACGTCACCAACGCTCTGCCGGAGTCCGCACAGCCGGGCGCGACCAAGGCGATACAGGAGATCTGCGACGTCGAGGACCGAAAGCACGCGGAGAAAGCGATGGAGGCGTTCGTGAAGACTTACGGCACGAGGTGGCCCAAGGCCGTCTCGAAGATCACCGACGACCGGGAGGAACGGCTGGCCTACTACGACTTCCCGGCCGAGCACTGGATCCACCTGCGGACCACGAACCCCATCGAGTCCACGTTCTCCACCGTCAGGCTCCGCACCAAGGTCACCCGCGGCGCGGGCGGCCCGGCTGCGGCCCTGGCGATGGTGTTCGAGCTCGTCGAGTCTGCCCAGGCCCGCCGGCGCGCGATCACCGGTGCCCACCTGGTCCCCCTGGTCCGCGCCGGGGCCCGGTTCGGGAATGTCTTTCCGGTCGAGCGCGAGGCGGCGGCATGATGCGGCATCCGACACTGATCGCCGTCAGCGGCCCGCCCGGGGCGGGCAAGACGACGCTGGCGCACGCCTTGGCCGACGCGCTGGGCTGGCCGGCGGTATGCCGTGACGAGATCAAGGAACGCATGGTCGCCGCCGGCGCCGATCCCGCCGATCACCTGGACCTGAAAACGCTGGAAGCGTTCTTCCGCACCATTGGTGAGCTCGTGAAGTCGGGCACGAGCCTGGTGGCGGAGGCGGCCTTCCAGGACCGCCTGTGGCGTCCGGGCCTCGAACCGCTGGTGGACCTGGCCGGCATCCGCGTCATCCGCTGCGTCGTTGACCCCGAATGCGCCCGCGTGCGCATCACCCGCCGAGCTGCCGAAGTGCCCTCGCGCGCTGTTCACGCGGACGCCGATCTCCTGCGCCGCATCGCCGAGGGAGAACGGCCGATCGAGTCGTGGGTCCCGATTGCCCTCGACGTTCCCTGCCTGGTCGTGGACACCACACAGGACTGGAAGCCGTCCTTGGCCCGGATCGTCGAATTCGCCACGCTCACCCAGCAGTCAACCGCTGACGACCAGTCCACGATCACAAGTACTGACAATGCTTGAGAGCAATGCTCGGAACCTGTGGATCGATAGGGGAGGACATACCTTCCCTGTGATCGATCGGCAGGTCACCGAGTTAGGCCGACGTGGGCGCGTCGGTCGGGAAGGCACGTCCGTGCTCGCCGTAGTCAACGCCGACGGCACCACCCCTGGCGGGGCATCGCTGCTGGACGAGATCGTCCGGGAGGGCGCGCGCCGGATGCTGGCGGCCGCACTGGAGGCCGAGGTCAACGCCAATATGGCCGAGTTGGCTGACCAGCGGGACGAGAGCAGCCTTGCTCGTCGGCCGGACGGGCTGCAGCCCCGTTTGGGTGGCGTAGGAAGTCGGATCGGCCGACTTCCTACGCCACACAAGTGGTTAACCACCTCGACCGAACATGGAGAGGCTTCTCTCGCGCAGCCGAGATATCCCAGAGGTCGGATATATCCGACTCTCAACAACGTGCAGGATTCTGGCCCGCCGCCGGAAAGGCCCCCAGCTCACGAACTGTGCCCCCCGCACACGTTGGGGATGGCTCTCCATGGCTACCGGGGGCCGGCGATGGGGTCCAGCTGATCCCTGCGAGCGTGAGGGAGTGGGCGTCAACCTCGATGCGGGTGAGAGGGCCACTTCTGCGTGAGTGGAGAGCCGGGGGTCTGTTTGGGTGGTGGGTTTCTGCGGCTTGTCGGGAGTTGGGTGTTGCTGATCTTTGGGCGGGGCGGGGGCGCCTTGATGGGGGTCAGGAGGGGGTGGGGGCTCCGAAGTTGTCGGCTACCAGGCGGGTGGCCCAGCGGCGTAGGAGGTCGGATACGGGTGGGTGGTGGAGGTTGGCGGAGTGGGCGAGGTGGTCGGCGGAGGTGGTGTCGTAGCGGTCTTCGGAGAGGAAGGTGAGGGTCTCCGGGTCGGCGCCGGTGAGGCTGCGGGGGAGGCGTCGGACGATGCCTACCGGGATGCGGCCCCGGGGTGGGCGGACGCCCAGGTGGTTGGCGAGGAGGGTGATCAGGTCGGGGAGGGGAGGGGTGGCCGGGTCGAGGACGGTGTGCGTGTGGGCCGGGTCGGTGTCGTGGTTGGGCACGGCGGCGAGGAAGCGGGCCAGGTGGTCGATGGCGACCACCGGGACGAAGGTGCGGGCCGTGCCGGGCAGTAGTGGCAGGCGGCCGGACCAGAGTTGGCGGACCAGTGCGGCCAGTCCCAGGTACTGTCCGGCCTCGCCGGTGATCGAGTGGCCGATGACGGTGCTCGGGTTGACCGTGGTGAGGGGGACGCCGAGTCGGTCGGCGGTCACCCGGACGGCGGCGTCGCCGAGTCGCTTGGAGGCCTCGTACGCGCCGAGGCGGGCGTAGAGGGTGTCGGTCTCGGCGGGCGGGAGAGGGTGGCGGGGTGTGGTGTCCCGGCCGACGCGGTAGCCGGAGACGTGGACCAGTCGGCGCAGGTTCGGGCGGCCGGCGGCCCAGTGCAGGGCGGTGAGTGCGCCGTCGACGTTGGCGGTGTGTGCCGTTGCGCGGTCGAGGCCGAAGCGGAAGAGGGCGGCGAGGTTGTGGACGTCGCGGACCTCGGCGAGGCGGGCGTCGTCTTCGGGGGTGATTCCGAGGCCGGGGAGGGTCAGGTCGGCGGCGACGGTGGTGAGGGGGCGGTCGTCGGCGCCGTGTGCGCGTAGCCAGTGGCGGAGTTCGCGGTCGCGGGCGGTGCCGGGGCGGATGGCGGCGGCCGTCGGTTCGCCGCGGCCGAGGAGTTCGAGGACAAGCCAGCGGCCGAGGAAGCCGGTGGCGCCCAGGACGAGGGTGGTCGGCGGTGCGGTGCTCATGGTGGGCTCCGATTCAGTAGACCGGTCTGCATATTTTTGGCGCAACGAGAAGAATAAGTAGACCGGTCTGCATATTTTTTGGGTGCGGCAGGCTCGGGCGAGCGAGCGCCGGGTCGGCGCTCGCCCGCGTCGGCGTCAGCGGGTGGGTTGCGGGGCGCGGTTCGCGTGCGCGGTGATCAGGTGACGTACGGCGTGGGAGGCGTCGAGCAGCGGTTCCACCGAGCGGCGTACCTGGGCGAGCAGGACCGCGCCCTCCAGCAGCGCGAGCGCCTGGCCGGCGGCGACGTCCGCCTCGGCCGCCTCGAAGCCCTCGGCCGTCAGGCGCTGCGCGAGCACGCGCTGCCAGCCCGCGTACACCTCCGCGCAGACCTGGCGCAGACCCTCGTTGCCGCCCGCGACCTCCAGGGCGACGGTCGCGATCGGGCAGCCCTTGGTGAACCCGGACCGGGTGAGGCGGTCGGCGAAGGCCTGGGTCAGGGCGGTGAGCGCGGTGGCCGTGTCGGCGCCCTCGCGGACGGTCGCGGCGAGCAGGTCCTCGACCTCCTGGCCGGCCTGGGCGAGGGCGGCGGCGACCAGTTGGTCCTTGCCTTCGGGGAAGTGGAAGTAGAGCGAACCGCGCGGTGCGCCGCTCTCCGCCACGACCTGGTTGAGGCCGGTACCGAAGTAGCCGTGTGCTTCGATCAGGCTTCGGGTGCCGGCGATCAGCCGGGCGCGAGTCTCCTCGCCTTTGACTCCCATGCGGAAAACTGTAGACCGGTCTGCATATTTTTGTCGACGGGTATCTGGCCGGGCCCGACTTGATGTGGAGACAGTTGCCGCGCCCGGGCCTTGATCGCCTACCGTTCCGCCCATGACGAAGAGTCGCGCGTCGACCGCAGGTCCACAGGACGGCCGCGCCGGTCACGTTGGCCGCGCCGGTCACGCCGGCCGTACCGCCCTGCTCGCCGCGCTCCTCGTGTCCGCGCCGGCCGCCGCCCCCGCAGCCCCCACCCCTGCCCCCGCAGACCCCATCCCCGCCCCTGCCGCCCCCGCACCCGGCGAGGTCGTCGTCGACGAGCGCTTCAACACCCCCGCCCTCCCCGTCGGCTGGAGTATCGCGGCAGGCGCCTGGAAGGTGGAGAACGGCCGCCTCGTCGGCGCCTCCACCGACGTGAACCAGCAGAGTCGGATCACCTTCGGTCGTCATCTCAACGACTTCCGTGTCGAGGCCACGGTTCGTTTCGAGGGTGTGCAGGACGCCGCGCGGTGGGCGGCGTTGGGTCTGGATGTTCCCGCGAG
>NZ_BAAAKJ010000425.1:7730-15611 GCF_039527695.1 Kitasatospora putterlickiae | reverse complement strand
CCGGCACCGCCTCCGGTGCCGGCGGCGCCCCCCATTCCAGCGGAACCGGAAACCGGGCACTGCTGAGCGGGCTGACCGCCACGTTCCACCCCATTGATCCTCCACCACAGATGGACAGCACTGCCGGCTGACGGCAGCAAGAGGGAAGGCCATTCGTCGCCTTGAGCAACGAGCCAGGCACTTAAAGTAGTCGCAGGAAAACTGCGAGTCAAGAATCACTGCTACTCACAATTCTTCACCGGGTCGTGCGAGACTCGACCGAACCAGGAAGGGGAGAAGCATGGGATTCGGCCTCGTTGTACGCTTCGTCGCCCGTGATGTGACGGCTGCTCACGCATTCGACCGGCTGGCACGGGAAGCACTCAAAGGGATCCGCACCAGGGAGCCCGGCACTCTCGTCTACGTCAGTCACGCCGTGCCGGACGAACCGCGCGTCCGGGTCTTCTACGAGCTGTACGCGGATCGCGAGGCATTCGAGGAGCACGAGCGGCAGCCCCACGTCCGCCGGTTCCTGGCCGAGCGCGGCCAGTACCTCGAATCGTTCGAGGTCACGTTCCTGGACGAGATCGACGGCAAGGGATCGTCCACCCACGGGGGCGGCCGGTGAGCCCCGAGGAGCAGCGAGCGTTCGGTTCCCGGGTGGCCCAGCTCCGCAAAGCGCGTGGCATGCGGCAGGATCAGCTCGCTACAGCCGTCAACCGGACATCCAGCTGGGTGTCGCAGGTCGAGCGCGGCATCCAACCGGTCGTACGTCTCGACGTACTCCAGTTGCTCGCGGAAGGCCTTGGAGTCTCTGTTCAGGCCTTGAGGCCGGACGCCCCGGCGCCGACCCGAGCCGCGTCGGTGACATCGGACCAGGTCAACGACCTCGACCAGGTGCGGCTCTCACTCTCCGGCCATCCCGCCCTCCACGCCGTACTCGGCGAGCGCCCCGACACGACCGCACCCGACGTAGCCGAGCTCGCCGGCGCCGTGGCGGAGCTCTGGCATCTGACACACAACGCCCGGTTCGCGGAGCTCAGCACAGCCGTCGCCGACACCCTGCCACGACTTGAAGGCGCCACGCGCACCGCCACCCCGGAGGCACGGCCGGAGCTCCAACTCCTCCTTAGCCAGGCGTACCAGGCGGTCGCGGCGGCATTCGTCCGCCAGGACGAGGCCGATGCGGCATGGGTGGCCGCAGATCGGGCGATCCGGGCCGCCGAACAGTCCGGCGAGCCTCTGCAAGTCTTCGCGGGCATCTACCGCTTGGCCCACGCATTCGTCCGGCTTCGACGGTTGGACCAGGCGGAACACGCGGCCGGGAAGGGTGTGACAGCACTGCGGACCTGCATCTCGGCGGCCGGTCCACCCTCGCCGGAAGCGCTCTCCGTGCTCGGCTCGCTCCACCTTGTCCTCGCGTTGGCCGCCGCCCGCGCCGGCCAACGCGAGCAGGCCCGCAAGGAACTCGCCGACGCGCGAGAGGTCGCAGCACTGCTGGGTGAGGACCGCAACGACTTCAACCTGGAGTTCGGCCCCACGAACGTCGAGATCCAAGCGGTGTCGGCGGCGGTCGACCTCGGGGACGCGGGCGAGGCCCTGGACCTGGGGCGGCGGATCGATGCGGGTCGGCTCTCACCCGAGCGAATGTCACGGCTGCTGGTCGACCTCGGAAGGGCCCACGCCCAGCGGCGACACCTCGGGGAGGCCGTCGACTGCCTCATCCGGGCCGAGGAACTGGCACCGGAGAGCGTCCGGAGCCACCTGGCGGCCCGCTCGGCCATCCGTGAGCTCGTGCTCCTCGCGGGCCGGAGCGCTCCGCCGGAGCTGGTGAAGCTCGCCAAGCGTGCCAACGCCACAGGATGACGAGGAACCCTGAGCCGAGGCCGTTCGCGTGAACCGAGCCTCCCGACCGAAACGAGAGGGCCCCGGCCGGTGCGCACCGGCCGGGGCCCTCCGTTACCTGCCCTGCCCTGGGTCAGGTGTTCACGGGCGCGTCACCCCCGGGAGGGGTCAGGCGCTCTTGGCGGCCGCGAAGCGGGCCGAGACGTCCTGCCAGTTGACGACGTCCCACAGGCGGGTGACGTAGTCCGGGCGGACGTTGCGGTACTGCAGGTAGTAGGCGTGCTCCCAGGCGTCGAAGGCCAGCAGCGGGGTGGTGCCCTGGCCGACGTTGCCGTGGTGGTCGTAGACCTGCTCGACGATCAGGCGGCCGCCCAGCGGCTCCCAGGAGAGGATGCCCCAGCCCGAGCCCTGCACGCCGGTGGTGGCGGTGGTCAGCTGCTTCTTGAAGGTCTCGAAGCCGCCGAAGTGCTCGGTGATGGCGTCGGCCAGCTCGCCCTCGGGGCGGTCGCCGCCCTCCGGGGAGAGGTTCTCCCAGAACAGCGAGTGCAGCACGTGGCCGGAGAGGTGGAAGGCGAAGGTCTTCTGCAGGCCGACCAGACCGCCGAACTGCTCCTTGTCGCGCGCCTCGGCCAGCTGCTCCAGGGTGTCGTTGGCGCCCTTGACGTACGCGGCGTGGTGCTTGGAGTGGTGCAGCTCCAGGATCTCCGCGGACATCGCGCGCTCCAGCGCGGAGTAGTCGTACGGCAGGTCGGGAAGCGAGTAGGTGCCCATCAGGACATGGCCCCTTTCGGCCGGTTCAACGATGACGATCGTGCCGGGACAACACTATTGCGTATGAGTTGCAGGAACACATGAGGGGCTCCTGCGTATTCCCGACGTCTCATCGGACACCCACGCGAACCGCTGAGGGCGGATCAATTCGGGACAAAGGCCGCATTCGTCAGGCCTATGACAACGTTTCGGTTGCGACGAAACATTCTTCGATCATCGATCTTCCCAGCGCGCTGTGGCATATGCCATTTTACATGTCACACATCGAGAGGCCGCGTCCCCCATACCGCGGCCCGAACGGCCCCGGAGGCCCCCACAGATGCGTCCCTTCCGGATATCCACGGCCAACGCGCGCAGGCTCCCTGCGCTCGGCGCCGCCTTCTTCATCGCGCTCGGCCTGTTCGCCCCGCAGAGCCAGGCCGCCCCCGCCCCCACCGGCAGCCCGGCCCCGGCCGGCACCAGCGCCGCCTCGTCGACGCCGCGCTCCATCCCGGTGCCCAAGTCGCCCGACGCCAAGAGCACCAGCCCCTTCAAGCTCTCCGCCCAGGACAGCACCGAGGAGCAGGCCCCGCCGGCCGCGCCGGCCACCCCGCAGGCCAAGGCCGCCAAGGGCTTCTCGGCCGCGGCCGCCGAGCCCTGTCCCGACCTCTCCGGAGTGATCAACGCCACGGGCAGCGCGCTGGTCCAGCAGCTCAAGGCCCTGCCCGCGGTCGACTGCACCTACCCGCTGTTCAACCTCACCGGTGACAGCGTGAAGGCCTTCCGCGAGGCCAACATGGTGACCGTCGCCAACGCCCTGCGCGACGCCTCCGCCACCTACCCGGGTGACAACAGCACCAACATCGGGCAGCTGGTCCTGTTCCTGCGCGCCGGCTACTACGTGCAGTGGAAGTACCCGGCCCTCGTCGGCGCCTACGGCCCGACGCTGAAGAGCGCGACCGGCTCCGCGCTGGACGCCTTCTTCGCCTCCCCGCACGGCAAGGACGTCACCGACGCCAACGGCGCGCTCCTCGTCGAGATCGTCAAGGTGATCGGCCAGAGCGACACCCTCGGCCGCGAGGCCGGCGTGTTCAAGTGGCTGCTCACCAGCTACAACGGCACCTGGCCCGGCCAGATGACCAACACCGTGGCGGAGTTCGACTGGGTCCTCAAGGACGCCTACGAGTCCGAGACCGACGCCGCGGGCTGGAAGGCCGCCCTCAAGGCCGACCCGACCATCCTCAACGCCTGGTCCGGGTTCATCACCCGCAACGACTCGCAGCTGAACCGCTGGGACGTCGTCAGCAACATCGGCCGCTACCTGGGCCACGCCCTGAAGGTCGACGAGCTCAAGGGCCAGCTGCGGCCGGTCATGAAGGACCTGATCAACCGCTACCCGAACGTCGGCCCCACCGCCCCGATCACCATGAACCTGGGCTGGGCCACCCGCCAGTTCGACAAGGGCCACTGCGCGGACTACGCCATCTGCGACCTGGGCACCCGCCTCATGCCGGTGATCCTGCCGATCCAGCGCGTCTGCAACGACGGTCTGAAGATCAAGGCGCAGGACATGTCCCCCGGTCAGCTGGACTCCACCTGCACCAGCCTGATCAACCAGGACGCCTACTTCCACAAGATCATCGGTGACAAGGGCGCCATCCCCGGCGACGTGAACACCAACCTGGAGGTCGTCGCCTTCGACGACTACGACCAGTACTCGCTGTACGCCTGGGCGTTCTACGACATCGACGTCGACAACGGCGGCATGTACGAGGAGGGCAACCCGGCCCTGGCCGGCAACCAGGCCCGCTTCATCGCCCACGAGGCGTCCTGGCTGCGGCCGTCGTTCTCGATCTGGAACCTCAACCACGAGTACACCCACTACCTCGACGGCCGTTACAACATGGGCGGCGACTTCGAGGCCAGCCAGACCACCCCGACCATCTGGTGGGTCGAGGGCATCGCCGAGAACATCTCCTACGGCTACCGGGGCGAGCGCAACGCGGACGCCATCGCCGAGGCCGGCAAGAAGACCTACAAGCTCAGCGAGCTGTTCGACACCGTCTACGGCCAGAGCGCCGACGCCGACGAGAACTCCAACCGCGTCTACCGCTGGGGCTGGCTGGCCACCCGCTACATGCTCCAGGAGCACCGCTCCGACATCGACGCCGTGCTCACCAAGTACCGCGCCGGCGACTGGAACGGCGCCCGCACCATCCTGAAGCAGGACATCGGCACCCGCTACGACGCCGGCTTCGACGCCTGGCTGACCAAGTGCGCCGCCACCGACTGCGGCCCGCTGCCGGAGGCGCCCACCGGCCCGGTCACCCCGACCACCCCGGTCTGCACCATCGCCGACACCCGCCAGTTCGACAACAACTGCCGCCGCGACAACCTCACCGCCATCACCGGCAACTACAGCTACCACTTCATCAACCTGCCGGCCGGCGTCAAGACGCTGACCCTCACCAGCAGCGGCGGCACCGGCAACGCCGACCTCTACTACGGCGGCTCCACCTGGGCCACCACCGGCAACGCCCTGGCCAAGTCCACCAACGCCGGCAACGGCGAGACGCTGACCATCACCAACCCGCCGTCGGGCTGGGTCTACTTCAGCCTCGCCGCCCAGCAGGACTTCGCGGGCGTCACCCTCTCCGCGCAGTACCAGTAAGCAGCACCCGCACCACAAAGGGGCCCCGCCGGTTCGTCCGGCGGGGCCTTCGCGTGTTCGCGCCGAGCCTCACGAGGCCTTCACTGGACGGGAACTGACAACGTTTCGGTTGCGGCGGGCGATTATTCGGTCCGCGATCTTCCCAGCGGAGTGTGACGTGTGCCATTTTACATGTCACACATCGAGAGTCGCGTGCCCCAACACGCGGCCCAAGTGCCCCGGAGGCCCCCACAGATGCGTTCTTTCCGCATGTCCGCCGCCAACGCGCGCAGAGTTCCCGCGCTCGGCACCGCCTTATTCCTCGCGATCGGCCTGTTCGCCCCGCAGAGCGTGGCCGCCCCGGCCGGCACCGCCCCGGCGGCCACCGTGGTGCCCGTCGACGCCGGGTCCGCCGCCACCTCCCCGAAGGGCATTCCGTTCCCGAAGTCGCCGGGCTCAAGGAACTACGACCCCTACGGCAGCCCCGCCAAGAACTCCGGTGCGCAGAGCGCCCAGCAGGACGCCCCGGCCCCCGAGGCCGGTGCCGCGGCCAAGGGGCTCGCCGCGGCCTCCCCCTGGGACCCCTGTCCGCCGAACCTCTCCGCCGTGATCAACGCCACGGGCAGCGCGCTGATCCAGGAGCTCAAGAACCTGCCGCGGCCGGCCTGCGTCTGGAAGCTCTTCGAGCTCAACGCCACCGACTCCGCGGTCGCCTTCAACGAGTCCAAGATGGTGGCCGTCGCCAACGCGATGCGCGACACCGCCGTCGGCTACCCCGGCGACAACAGCACCTCGATCGGTCAGCTGGTGGCGTACCTGCGCGCCGGCTACTTCAAGAAGGAGCAGTACCCGGCCGCCCTCGGCGCCTACGGGCCGGCGGTCGACCAGGCGGCCGCCGGCGGGCTGGACGCCTACTTCGCCGCGCCGCGCAGCAAGGACGTCACCAACGCCAACGGCGAGCTCCTCGTCGAGATCATCAAGGTGGTCGGACAGTCGCACTCGGCCGGCCGGAACCTCGGCCAGATCAAGTGGCTGCTGGACAACTACAAGGGCACCTGGCCCCAGTGGATGATCGACAGCCTCTACGAGCTCGACTGGGTCGTCAAGGAGGCCTTCGAGGCCAAGAACGACGCCGCGGGCTGGAAGGCCGCCCTCAAGGCCGACCCCAGCGCCTTCGACACCTGGCTCGGCTTCATCACCCGCAACGACCGCACGCTGAACCGCGTGGACGTCGTCACCACCATCGGCCGCCACCTCGGGTACTTCCTCAGCGTCCCCGAGTTCAGGGACCGCACCAAGCCGGTGCTCAAGGACCTGATCCACCGCTACCCGCACACCGGCCCGACCGCCGGGCTCACCATGGGCCTGGCCTGGGCCACCCGCGAGTTCGACAAGGGCAACTGCGCCACTTACAACATCTGCGACCTCAGCACCCGCCTCATGCCGGTGATCCTGCCGACGCAGCACGAGTGCTCCCCGAACCTGAAGATCCGGGCGCAGGACATGTCCCCGGGCCAGCTGGATGCCACCTGCGAGAACCTGCTCAACCAGGACCCCTACTTCCACAAGATCATCGGTGACAAGGGCGCCGTCCCCGGGGACGTGAACACCAACCTGGAGGTGGTCGTCTTCGACAACAGCGACGAGTACGGCTGGTACGCCTGGGCGTTCTACGACATCGACGTCGACAACGGCGGCATGTACGAGGAGGGCAACCCGGTCGTCGCCGGCAACCAGGCCCGCTTCATCGCCCACGAGGACCCCTGGGAGCGGCCGGACTTCTCGATCTGGAACCTCAACCACGAGTACACCCACTACCTCGACGGCCGCTACACCATGGGCGGCGACTTCGAGGCCAGCCAGACCACCCCGACCATCTGGTGGGTCGAGGGCATCGCGGAGAACATCTCCTTCGGCTACCGCAACGAGCGCAACTCCAAGGCGATCGCCGAGGCCGGCGAGAAGACCTACAAGCTCAGCCAGCTCTTCGACACCGTCTACGACGACACCCTCAGCGGCGACACCAACACCATCCGCGTCTACCGCTGGGGCTGGCTGGCGACCCGCTACATGCTCCAGGAGCACCGCGCGGACGTCGACGCCGTGCTGGCCAAGTACCGTGCCGGCGACTGGAACGGTGCCCGCACCATTCTGAAGCAGGACATCGGCACCCGCTACGACGCCGGCTTCGACGCCTGGCTGGACGCCTGTGCCTCCAACGACTGCGGCCCGCTGCCGGACGCCCCGACCGGCCCGGTCGACCCGGCCACCCCGGTCTGCACCAACGCCGACACCCGCCAGTTCGACAACAACTGCCGCCGTGACAACCTGACCGCCACCACCGGCAACTACAGCTACCACTTCGTCAACCTGCCGGCCGGCGTCAAGACGCTGACCATCACCAGCAGCGGCGGCACCGGCAACGCCGACCTCTACTACGGCGACACCTGGGCCACCACCAGCGCCTACCAGTCCAAGTCCACCAACGCCGGCAACGGCGAGACGCTGACGATCACCAACCCGCCCGCCGGGTGGAACTTCTTCAGCCTCGCCGCCCAGCAGGACTTCGCGGGAGCCACCCTCTCCGTGCAGTACCAGTAGACGAGCGGTACCGACAGACAAGCAGCACCCATGACGAGGGGCCCCGCCGGTGTACG
>NZ_BAAAKJ010000425.1:0-7708 GCF_039527695.1 Kitasatospora putterlickiae | reverse complement strand
CGTCCCTACAACTCCTCCTCCTGGGCGAGCCGGTGGACGCCGGGGAGGTGGCCGTCCAGCTCGCCGGGCTCGAAGCGGCACATGCCGACGGCGTGCCAGAACTCGCCGGCCACGTCGCCCTCGCACTTGTACGCCCCGGAGGGGAGCAGCGCCGCCCAGCCGTCGGGGGCGCCGAGCAGGGTGGCGAGGGCGGTGGGGCGGCCGTCGGCGGGAACGCGCCAGAGCCGGACGGTGCCGTCCTCGCCGCCGCTGGCGAGCAGTGAGCCGTCCGGGCTGAAGGTGACGGCGAGGATCCGGCCGGTGTGGCCGCGCAGGCCGGCCACTTCGGTGCCGCCGAGCGGGTCCCAGATCCGGACCACCCGGTCGTCGCCGGCGGTCGCGAGCAGCGGGCGGTGCGGGTGGGCGGCGGCGGTCCACAGCCGGCCGATGTGGCCGGTGAGGCGGTGGCGCACCGCGCGGCCGACCCAGATCAGCGCGGTGCCGTCCCAGGAGACGCTGGCCAGCCAGGTGCTGGCCGGGGACGGCGCGACGGCGTACACCCGGTCGGTGTGGCCGGCGAGTTCGGCCTCGACCCGTCCGGTCGCTATGTCGGAGATCCGGACCTTGGCGTCGTCGCAGCCGGTGAGCAGCTGCCGGCCGTCGGGGCTGAAGGCGATGGAGCGGACCCGGCCGCGGTGCTCGCGCAGCGTGGTGAGGTGGGCGCCGGTGCGGCGGTACCAGATGCGGACGGTGTCGTCGTCGTTGGCGGTGGCGACCAGGGCGCCGTCGGCGCTGAACGCCTCCGCCCAGACGTGCTCGGTCTCGACGTCCATCTCGCGCAGGTACTCGCCGGTGCGGGCGTTCCACAGGCACAGGTCGCCGTCGTTGGTGGCGGTGGCCAGTACGGCCTCCTCCGGGCTGAACACGGCGGAGACCAGCCGGCTGCTGCGGCCGGAGAGTTCGCGCAGCCGGCAGCCGGTGGCCGGGTCCCAGACCCGGATCGCGCCGTCGTTGCCGCCGGCCGCGAGCAGGGTGCCGTCGCCGCTGAAGGTGAGCGAGCCGATCCGCCGGCCGTGGCCGCGCAGCAGTTGGCGGCTGCGGCCGCTGGCCGGGTCCCAGAGCCGGACCCGGCCGTCGTTGCCGCCGGTGACGAGCAGCGGGTCGCTCTCCGCGCCGCCGCGCCCCGATCCCGGCCGGAACCGGCAGGCCCAGACCGAGCCGCGGTGCTCGGGGGGCTGCCGGCGCAGCGGCACCACCTCGCGCACGCCCGCCGCGCCGACGACGCCCGCGCCCTCGGCGGCGCCGACCCGCCAGACCCGGACGCCGCCGTCGCTGTCGCTGGCCGCGAACCGGGTGCCGGCCTCGTCGAAGGTGACCTGGTAGATCTTGCCGGTGGAGTCCTCGGCCCGTCCGGCGGAGGTGCCGTCGAGGGGGTTCCAGAACCGGATCCCGCCCTCGGTGTCGCCGCTGGCGAGCAGGTCGCCGTCGGGGTGGAAGGCGAGGGTGTAGATCCGGCCGGTGTGGCCGGGCATGCTGTGGCGCAGCCGGCGTCCGGCCACCTCCCAGATCCGTACGGTGCCGCCGGTGCCGTCGTCCGGTCCGCCGTCGGCGGTGGCGACCAGGGTGCCGTCGGGGCTGAACGCGGAGCGGTAGACGGTGCCGCGGTGGCCGGGGAGGACGGCGAGGCGGCGGCCGTTGACGGTGGACCACAGGCGGGCGCCGCCGCCCTGGTCGCCGGTGACGATCACGGTGCCGTCGGGGTTGAAGACGGCGGTGTAGACGGGTGCGGCGTGGCCGGGCAGGCGGTGCAGGGGTTCGCCGGTGGCGGTGTCCCAGAGGGTGACGACGCCGTTGAGGTCGCCGGTGGCGACCATCCGGCCGTCGCGGGAGAGCGAGACCGGCCAGACGCCTCCGGGGTGGACGTCGAGGCGGTGGCGGCATTCGCCGGAGACCGGGTCCCAGAGCCGGACGGTGCCGTCGGCGCTGCCGGTGGCGAGCACGTCGTCGGCGAACTTGACGACGTAGACGCGGCCGATGTGGTCCTTGAGGGTGCGCAGGGCGACGCCGCTGACGGCGTCGCAGACCAGCACGCTGCCGTCCTCGGAGCCGACGGCGAGCAGGTGGCCGTCGCGGCTGAAGGCGACCGGTTCGGGCAGCCGGGTGGAGCGGACGTCGAAGCCGTAGGGGACGCCGACCTCGGAGGGGCTGAAGCCGGCTTCGACGGGCAGTCCGGGGGCGACGGCGGCGGCGCGCAGTTCGGGGGCGGCGAGCACCTCGTCGTCGGTGACGGCGGAGATCAGGGCGGCGCGCTGCCAGCGGCTGCCGCGCAGTCTGGCGCCGCGCAGGTCGGTGCGGACGAGGCGGGCGCCGTGCAGGTCGGCGAAGCGCAGGTCGGCGCCGCTGAGGTCGGCGGAGTCCAGGCGGGCGCCGGCCAGGCGGGCGCCGCGCAGGTCGGCGCCGGCGAGGTTGGCGCCGAGCAGCCGGGCGCCGCGCAGGTCGGCGCCGAACAGGTCGACGCCGGAGAGGTCGCGGTGCGAGAGGTCCTCGCCGGCCAGGGTGGCGCCGCGCAGGTCGGTGTGGGCGGGCACGCGCAGCCGGTCGAGGACCTTGACGGCGTTGAGCCGGGCCGTCTCGGAGGCGGGATCGGCGGCGTCCAGGACGGAGCGGGCCCAGCGCTGGCAGACCTGGTGGTCGGCGAGGTCGCAGAGGAACTCGACGGCGAGCCGGCTGAGCGGGCCTCGGGCGAGCAGGGCGGCGTCGCCGCCCCGCAGGGCCTCGGCGGCGGCCCGGGCGACCAGCCATTCGACCACGGAGCCGTGGATGAAGTGGAACATGCCCTCGTCGGAGCGGACCAGCAGGCTGCCGGAGCCGACGGCGTGGGCGACCTGCGGGGTGGGCATGCGGTTCTCGGCGAGGCCGCTGAGCACGCCGGCGATGTCGACGATCTCGTCGAGCGGGATGGAGCTACGCCCGCTCTCCCACAGGCGCAGCGCGAGCATGGTGACGGCCTGCCAGAGCTGGTCGAGGTAGAGGCCGGGGGCGGCGCCGGGGCCGCCGTGGCCGCGCTGTTCCTCGAAGCGCAGCCAGGCGGTGAAGACCTCCTGGTAGAGGCCGGCGGCGCTGAGCGCGCGGCCGGCTCCGGCGACGGCGCGCAGCCGGTCGTGGTCGAGGTCGGCGACGAAGCTGAGCAGGCGGGGGTTGCGGCACAGGGCGAGCAGGTCGGGGATGCCTTCGAGCAGGCGCATCCGGCGGGCGGCGGCCTCCTGGTCGCCGTAGCGGTTGCCGAGGTAGCCGCGGATCTGGTGCGGGGTGAAGTCCTGGACGGCGATGAGCCGGCGTTGCGGGAGCATGCCGACGCGTTCGCCGAGCGCGGTGAGCACCTGTTCGTGGGAGCTGAAGTGCTGGGTGCGGCTGGTGACGACGATCTTGGCGTTGTCGACGGCGGCGTCGAGCAGCACCTGGAGGTGGTCGGCGGCGCGTTCGTAGCTGACCCGGTTGACGAGTTCGTCGAAGCCGTCGAAGAGCAGCACGACGCGGCCCTGGCGGAGCATGTAGCGGAAGGCCCGCAGGTCGAGGGTGTCGATGCCGTGCTCGGTGAGGTGGGCGGCGACCAGGCCGTCCAGCGAGTGCGCCTTGTCGAGGGCGCTGAGTTCGATGAACAGGGGGGCCAGGTGCGGGAGTTCACCGGGCAGTCGGCGGGCGAGCTCGCGCAGGGCGAAGGTCTTGCCGCGGCCGAAGTCGCCGAGCAGCAGGACGAAGCGGCCGTGGTCGGAGTCGAGCAGCCGGAGCAGTTCGTCGACCAGGCCGTCGCGCTCGTCGGCGGCGGGGCGTTCGGCGTCGCGGTAGCGCTGGGGCAGGTAGAGGCCGGGGTGGTACTGGCTGTCGGTGGCGAGCCGCTCGGTCTGGGCGGCGACGTAACCGCGCAGGTCGAGCAGGCCCTGGAACTCCAGGAAGGTGCGCAGCCGGACGCCCCGGCGGCGGGCGCGGTCGCGCAGTTCGCGGGAGGGCGGCGGGCCGTCGTGCACGAGTTCGGCGTCGAGGGCGGTGCCGTCGGCGTGCACGGAGTCGGCGAAGCGTTCGACCTCCTCCTCGGTGGGGGTGCCGACGCGGACGGCGACGCGTTGCTGTCGGACCAGCCCGGATTCGGCCCAGGTGACGAAGAGCTGGGTGGCGGTGCCGGCGACCGGGCGGATCTGGGCGCCGGGGTGGAGTGTGCGGCAGACCTCGGCGACCCGGGCCAGCAGCGCCTCCTCCGGGGTGACGATGGCGCGGGTCTCGTGGTCGGTGTCGGCGGGTTCGCGGACCTCCTCCAGCTGCGGCGGGCCGGCGTGCCGGGCGGGCTCCGGGGGCGGGAAGGCGCGCTCGGCCCGGCGCCAGGGCACGCTGATCCGCTGGCGTTCGCCGGCGGGGGCGGGCCAGCGGTTGAGGCCGTCGGGGGTGAGCTGGAGCAGTTGGTGGGCGCCGGGGGCGGCGGCGCCGAGCACGGGCAGCGTGCCGGCGGTGGTGGTGAGGGTGCGCGGGGCGGTGCGGCCGTCGCCGGGGCCGTGCAGCAGCAGGTGCAGGCGGGGGGCGGTGAGCCGGGTGAAGCGGTCGCCGTCGCGCAGCGGTTCGGCCTCGCCGCCGCGCGGCGGGCGGACGGCGGGCGCGAGGTTGCCGGAGCGGGCGCCGGGGGCGGTGGCGGAGACGGGGTGGCGCACGGCGCCGATCCGCAGCCAGCCGTCGTTCTCGTAGGGGCGCAGCGCCTGGGCGAACCAGGCGGCCTGTTCGGGGCCGAGCCAGCCGTAGCGGTCCTCGGGGTGGTGGGTCCAGGCCATCGAGGAGTTGAGGGCGGCGACGACGGTGCCGAGTTCGGGCACCGGGAAGAGGGTCCAGGGCTGGGCGCTGTCGAAGACGACGTCCAGGCCCTGGTAGAACTCCTGGAACAGCCGGGCGTAGTGCCGCCACTTGGGCCAGTAGGGCGGGGCGGGGCGCAGTTCGTCGGCCTCGCAGGTGGCGAAGTAGGCGCGGGAGGCGGCCTGGCTGACGTCCTGGCCGCCGGGCAGGACGGCGACGCGGTGGGGTTCGAGGCCGAGCAGGGCGCGGATGCCGGTGAGGAAGGAGAGCGCCTGCTCGCATTCGCGGGGGCTGCCGGTGGCGGTGAGGTCGCCGGTGACGACGACGAGTTCGGGTGCGGGGGCGCCGGCGTCGGCGAGTTCGACGAGGTCGCCCCAGATGGCGGCCTGAAGGTCGACGGGGTCGTAGCCGCTGCCGAAGGCCGGTCCGGCCAGGTGCAGGACGGTGACCGCCTCGCGTCCGCCGGGGCGGCCGGCGGCCTGCGGGTACTCGGGTTGCACGGAGGGACGGCGGCGTCCGGCCCGGCCGTTGCCGCCGACCTGGCGGGGGGCGGGAACCTGGGCCTGGGCGGGGTCCTGGGCCTGGAGCGGGCCGGCGGGGCCGCCGTGGCCGGGGTAGCCGGGGACCAGCTCGGGGCGGGCGCGGCCGTCCATCGCCTGGGCGACCCGGGTGAGCAGCAGTTCGCGGGCGCGGGCGGGTTCGGTGACGCCGACGAGGTCGATGTAGGTGAGGGTGGCGAGCAGGCCGTCGACCGGGATGTCCTCGATGCGGACGGTCACCAGCCGCCGCTCGGGCGCGTCCGGGTCGGCGCGCAGCGCGGCCTGCCACTCCATCCGGCCGTAGCGCGAGCGCTCGTAGTTGCGCGAGAGCAGCGCGATGACGGCGGCGGACTCGGTCACGCCGCGGTCCATGAAGTCGACGAAGTTGGTGCCGGGCACGAAGTCCCAGGCCTGGAGGAAGGCCCGGTAGCCGGCCTCCTCCAGGGTCCAGGCGATCCAGGCCGCCCAGCGTTCGTCGGCCGGCGAGTAGCTGATGAAGAAGTCGATCGGCCCGGGGCCACCCGGGCTCGTGTCAAGAGCCCCCATGGGAGGAGCTTATGACCGATCCGGACCGGCTCAACCCTGTTTCGCCGCAACGGATCCGGGTGGTTTTCGGTCCCGGGACGTCGAACGTGCGAACGGACGGCGGCCTTCCGTGCGACCAGCGGCCTCGACCGGCAACGCCTCGTGTGCGACCCTGACGACCGTGTTCGCGTACTGGCCCGCCGTGAAGCGGCTGCACCCCCTGGACCTGCTCGCCGCGGGGCTCCTCGTCTTCGGCCTGCTCTTCCTCGCCACCGGGCTCCTGCCGACGGACTCCGCCGGAGCGGCCGTCCACCGGGTCGCCCCGCTGCTGGCCTTCCTCGGCTCGGTCATCGTGCTCGCGGAACTCACCAGCGCCGCGGGAGTGTTCGACGTGGTGGCGGCCTGGGTGGCACGGGCCGGACGGGGCAGCTACCCGGCGCTGTTCCTGCTCTGCGTCGGCTTCGCCGCGCTCACCACGACGGTGCTCAACCTGGACACCACCGCCGTGCTGCTCACCCCGGTCATGCTGGCGCTGGCCTCCCGGGTCGGCATCGCCCCGCTGCCGCTGGCGATGACCACGGTCTGGCTGGCCAACACGGCGAGCCTGCTGCTGCCGGTCTCCAACCTCACCAACCTGCTGGCCGCCGACCGGGTCGCGCTCTCCCCCGCCGGCCTGGCCCGCGCCATGTGGGCGCCGCAACTGGCCGCGCTGCTGGTCACCATGGTCTGCCTGTGGGGGTTCTACTGGCGGCGCGGACGGCGCGGCGCGGCCGTCTACACGCCGCCCGAGGCGCACCGTCCCGCGGACCGGGTGCTGTTCCGGATCTGCGCGCTGGCCTGCACCGGCTTCCTGGCGGCCAGCCTGGCGGCGGTCGTCCCGCTCTGGGCCGCGTCCGGCGCGGCGGCGGCCGTCGTGGTGGCGGCGTTCGCGGTGCGCCGGCCGGAGGCGCTGCGGGCCTCGCTGGTGCCGTGGCGGCTGCTGGTGATGGTGCCCGGCATGTTCCTGGTGGTGCAGACCGTGGACGCGCACGGGCTGCACCGGCTGCTCGCCGACGCCGTCGGCACCGACGGCGGCACGCTCGGCCTCTTCCGGGCCTCCGCGGTCGGCGCGGGCCTGTCCAACCTGCTGAACAACCTGCCGGTCTACCTGGCCGGCGAGGCCGCCGTGCCGGAGGCCAACCACACCCAGCTGCTGGCCCTGCTGATCGGCACCAACGTCGGCCCCCTGATCACCCCCTGGGCCTCACTGGCCACCCTGCTCTGGTACGAGCGCTGCCGCTCGGCAGGCCTGCGCGTCCCCCTGCGCGGCGTCGCCGCGACCAGCACGGTGCTGGCGCTCGGCGCCCTCGCCCTGGCGACGGCGGCGCTGGCCCTGACCGGCGGCATGTGAACGTCCGGCGTCGGTCACCCACCGGCGGCGCGGCGCGCGCCTACAGGGGGCCTGCGCCAAGGCCCCGGGCCACCAGGTCCAGCAGGGAGGGCAGCAGTTCGGGGCGGGCGGCGACGTAGCCGCGGGCGGTGTCCGGCCGCCCGATCCGGGGGGTGAAGGGACCGCCGTCCAGCGCGCGGACCTCGACGCCGGCCTCGGTGGCGAGCAGGGCGCCGGCCGGCAGGTCGATCTCCTCCGGGCGGTAGCCGACGAAGCCGTCGATCAGGCCGCGGGCCAGCAGCTCCCAGGTGAGCAGCGGTGCCCAGAGCTGGAGCACCCGGCGGGCGCCGCTCTCCAGGCCGTCCTTGAGGGCCCGCGCCACCGGGTCGCCGGCCGGTACGCCGTGGCCCTGGGTCCAGCCGAGCACCGGGCGGGCGGCGCCGGGCGGGCGCGCGGGGGCCCG